>CAVCHK010000099.1:0-3161 GCA_963601985.1 Paludibacteraceae bacterium | reverse complement strand
ACTAATAAGTAATTTACTATATTTATTAAAATCAGTTTATTATATTAATTATATCTTTATTGTATTTGCTATTGTTTATAATAGGGATGCTAGTTGGTATTTTATTATATATGGTATTTATATCATTACTGTTATAACCTATGGTTAATAATTTATTAATATTATTTATAAAGTCTTTATCTTCTATATATTTTATATCTAAATATTCTAGGAAGTATTCTTTATTGAAGTTATTTTGTTTTATTGCTTCTTCAAGGGTTTTGGAATATATCTTTTTTTCTTTTATTTGTTCATATAAATTGTTTTCTTTGAATACTTCTATGGTTTCTTTTTTATAGCCATAGTTTTTAGGTAAGAATATATATATTAGGAATATTATTATTAATATTAATGGTAGTAATAATAAATGTTTCTTTTTATTTTTTCTTCTTCTTTTCATATCTATCACCATATTAATTATAAATCAAAAAATGTACTTTGTAAAATAGAAATTTATCTATATACAATTAGTTTTATTTGTTATATAATATATTTATGTTAAGAAGAATAGGGAATGATATGATGAAGAAGATATATATAATATTATCTATTGTAATTACATTATTAATTGGTTATAAGGGGTATAGTTTATATAATAATTGTATGGAAATAAATAGGCTTGAGAAGAAGATTAGTGATAAGAGTAGTGTAGATGATAAGTATAGTATGGTACTTGATAGTATTATAAATGAAGTTGGTGATTTTGATAATATAGAGGATGAGGTAATATTACTTGAGAATAGGTATAATGAGAATGAAGATAAACTGAAGACTTTAGAAGGTAATTTAGAGAGTATATTGAGTGAGAATACTTCTGTTGAGAATAGAATAGTTATAAGAGCTGCTGAGATTAAAGAGAGGGATAGTAAGAAATTAATAGGGGGTAATTATGTGTATAATCAGTTTCCTAATTATCCTACTGGTTGTGAAAGTGTAGCTTTGTATTTGCTTTTGAAATATAATGGGGTTAGTACTACAGTTGATGATATTGTAGATAATTTAAAGAAGGGTGATATGCCTTATTTGGTTGGTAGTACATATTATGGTAGTGATCCTGAAGAAGTGTTTGTTGGGGATCCTAGAAGTAGTTATTCTTATGGGGTATATAATAAGCCTTTGGTAGAAGTTGCTAATATGTATAAGAGTGGTATTAATAGTAGGATTGGTTTAGGTTTTGATGATATGCTTAGTTTAGTTAAGGGTAATAAGCCAGTACTGGTATGGGTATCTATTAATTTAAATAAATCTTATGTATCTAGTACTTGGGTAGATAAGGATAGTGGGAGAACTATTAAGTGGTTAGCAGGAGAACATGCTGTTGTAGTAATTGGTTATGATAGTGAAAATGTTATTGTAAGTGATCCATATACTGGTAGTATAAGGTATTTTAATAAAGAGGTATTTAAGGATAGGTATAATTATTTTGGAAGGAGGGCAATGTATTATTGATATGGAAAATAGAATGGGTATTTTAGTTGTTTTACTTTTATTTATGCTTTTACTAGAAAGTGTATATATTGATAATAGGAAAGTAAATGAGATTAATAGTCTTAATGCTACATTAAAAGATAAGGAAGAGAAAGAAGAACTTCTTGGTATTTATAATGAAGAGTTACCTAAAATTAAGGATTTGAAACAGAAGATAAAGGGACAGGAGACTAAGATAGATGAGTATACTGTGCAAATAGAGGAGTCTAGTAGTTTACTTGATTCTAATAAAGAGAAGTTAAATAGGTTACTTAATAGTTAGATATTTCTTATATATTTATAATAAAAATAACTCAACGAAATGTTGAGTTATTTTCAACTTATAGGTTATAGACTTTTTATTTAAGTATTGTTATTATTTTAGTGAGAGGAGATATGATAATGAAAAAAAATAAAATTATTTTATTAGCAGTTTTATGCTTATTATTAGGGGGCTTATCTAGTTATTTAATATTTAAGGGTAATTCTTTACCACCGCTTCCTAAACAAGAGAAGTCGGAAGGATTAAGAGGGGTATATGATATAGATAAAAATATTAATGAAAAAACTATTGATAATTACTTAGATAGAGAAGATGTAGCTTACAGGGATGTTAGGTTACTTGAGGATAGTGCTACTTGGGAGAATAAGGGAGGAGAGAGAGATTTAACTGGTTTTGTTGAAGGTTTTGAAGTAGTTCCTTATGCATATCTAACTGAATTTCCAGAGGAGTATGTAGAGCAAAAGAAGGAAGAGGGGGTTACTGGATTATATGAAGGTAAGACATTATTTAGATTAGATGAAGATGGTAATTATATTGCTAACTATAAAGAGTCTATGGATATTTTGGAATATTTATTTCCTAAGGATAAATATATATTTTTAATGTGTGGAGCAGGTGGTTATGCTAATTTTACTAAGCAAATGCTTGGGGCATTAGGTTGGGATACTTCTAAGATATATAATGTTGGTGGTTATTGGAATTATGAAGGTAAAAGGGCTATAAGTACTAAAATAGATGGCACGGATAAATGTGATTTTTCTAAAGTTGCATATCATAATATTGATTTTAGTAGATTAACTTTAGCATGAGAAGAATATTTATAGTTTGTTTTTTACTTCTATTGGTTGGATGTTCAAATGGGAATATAGATAAAATATATTTGGATGATGAATACTATAATATTGGTTCTTTTATAAATATTAATAGTAGTGATTTATCTAATTTGAAGGATAAAAATTATATCTTATTTACTAATAATAATTATTGTAATATGGCTATACCTTGTGATAAAATTTTTTTAGAGTTTATGGAAAAATATGATATTGATTTTTTATATATGTCATTTGATGATTTTAAGAAGACATCTTTTTATAAGGAAGTAGAATATGCTCCATCTGTTTTGATAGTAGATAAAGGGAAGATAATTACTTATTTAGATGCTAATTCTGATGATGATTTAGATAAATATCAGGATGTTAATAAGTTTGAGGAATGGATAGGTAAATATATTTATTTATCTAAATAGTATTTAATGTTAATATAAATGATATGGCTAAAAAAGAATCTTAATTAAGATTCTTTTTTAGCTATATCTATATAATAAAAAATTAGTTATATTTCAAACTAATATTATTAGTTTACTATTTTAAAA
>CAVCHK010000098.1:0-2506 GCA_963601985.1 Paludibacteraceae bacterium | reverse complement strand
CCTATATATAGATTGTTTAATATCTCCTACCATATAAACATTATTATTAGATATATAAGATATAAATTCTTCTTGTACATCATTAGTATCCTGATATTCATCAATTAATATCTCATTAAGATTATTCCTAATCTCTTCTCTAATTTCTTTATTATCCCTAACTAATTTAATAGCCAAAGCAGCAATATCTGAATATTCATAAGAATTATATTTAACTTTATAATTATAAACCCTATTATCCAACTCTTTAATAATATCTATAATTTCCTGTACACTACTCTTAGTACTAAGTATACCCCTTTTAATACTATCATAACTATCATAAGTAGTAAGTTTCTTAATCTCATCTATCACACTCTTAATCTTATCTTTATATTCACGTGTAATATCACTTCCACCCCTAAGAATAGGAAGCCTGCTAGGAATACTATTTTTAATATCATCATAACTCTTAGCACTAAGTAAAGGCGTAATAACATCATATAACTTATCTAAATAAGTACTATCATCTATATATCCCAAATAATCATTAATTTTAGAAATAAGACTACATATTTCATTAATATAATCATTAATATCCTTATCAATCTTATCTTCATTATATACACTATCAATATAACTATCTAAATACTCATTTTTATCAGTCTTTAAATCAAGCCTACTATTAATATTAAGAATAAACTCAAATATATCACTATCATCCTTAATACAATAATCATGAATAAAAGAGAGAAAACCACTATTATCACTAATATATAACTCATCAAATATATCTTTAAGTACACTCCTTTTATATAAAGAAATAACAGAACTATCAATAATACCAATATCCTTACTCACATTCAAATAATAATGATACTTCTTAACAATAGATAAAGCATAAGCATCAAACGTAGTAATATCAGCAGTATCAAGTTTAGTAAGTTCACTAGTAAAACCTTCTTTTTTTAACTTATCCCCTATTCTCTCTCTAATTTCTTTCGCAGCCATTTTAGTAAAAGTTAAAATAAGAAGATTATCCACTGATATTCCCTTTTTAACTTTCTCAAGTACTCTCTCTGTTAATACAGCAGTCTTACCACTTCCAGCTCCAGCAGAAACAATAATATTCTCTCCTTCCGTATAAATAGCCTTTACTTGTTCACTTGTCCATGCCATAATATCACATCCCCCTTCCCCTACTATTAAATTCCCTTATAGAATTTATATCTATATACATATTATCATTACTATTATAAGAAATAAGAGATTCCATTGCCATTTTTTTCATATATTTAATATCTTCAAAACTATATTTTTCACTTTGAAAGATAACAGGAATAATATAAGAAATATAATCTTTATACCTATAAAACTTATCTTCTTCACTATCATAAATTATAGGTTCATTATAATATAATATCATCTCTTTTCCCATTTCATCCCTCTTTATAATATTCCCAACATAACCCTTACTATCATCAAAATTACTCATTATCATCCCCCCTATTAATATAAACAATATCCCTCTCTCTTTGATAGCAGATATCCCTATATTCACATAACTTACAACTTACATTACTACCCTCTATTACCTTAGGATTAATCTTAAAATCACAATCCAATATACCAATAGTAGCCTTATCAATCATATTATCCGCAAGTATTACCATCCTATCCATCTCTTCTTCACTTAAAACCTTACTATACTTATAAAACCCATTATTAGAAGTTTTCATAGATTTAATAAGTTTAGAATTATTATAAGTAGTATCAAACTTAGATAATATATTCTCATTATCAATAGAATAACCATCTAACTTTAACTTACTCTCTTTCTCTTCAATATAATCCTTACTATTATCTAAACTAGTATTAATAAGTTTCTGCAGATAAAAACCAACTACTTTAACATCTTTAAAACCAATCTTACTAGATAAATACAAATATATAGGAAGCTGCATACCAAGACCATACTCCATATTCTTAATATCAATACTCATATTACCACTCTTATAATCAATAACAACTAAATAAGTAATACCATCTTCTTCTTTATATAAAACCTTATCAATAACCCCTTTAAAAGTAACCTTAATATTCCTATCCTTATTTACATATACTACCTTTTCCTTCATACTCTTATCAAAAGTAGTATAAGACATTTGCTTCTTAATAGTACTTACTACAAATACCATCTCATCCTTAATATTATTAAGAAAGAACATCTCTCTTTTAGAAAACTCCCTCTTACTACTCAAAAAACTATCAAATAAACTATTTATATCAAAATCATCATTATCCATACAAGATAAAATATAATGACATACTTCTCCTATTAAAATAGCAAAATCATCACGAATAATATTAATTTTAAGTACATGATTAAGATAATACTTAAACTTACACTTATAATAATTATTAAGAGAAGTATAAGATAAAAGTAACTTATTATCTAAATACCTATATAACTTATCCTTATCAATACCCTTATAACTATTATCATATTCCATATATGGAATATGAT
>CAVCHK010000097.1:0-4682 GCA_963601985.1 Paludibacteraceae bacterium | reverse complement strand
ACTAAAATACCATATAATATATAGAACTATAACTAATAGAAATATTAGTTCTTTCTCATGTTCTAGGGGTGATAGAATATGAAGAATATAAGTAAAAATAAGATATATATGATATTTGGTATAGTAATCTTACTTATTGCAATAGCAGGTAGTGCTTATGCATATTATAGTGCTACTGCTAGTGAAAGTATTGGGGGGATAGTGCTGGAGGAGTAATTTATCTATTAGTGTAGTTAAATTAAGTACTAGTGCTAATGATAGTTTAATACCTATGGACAATGATACTACTACTCTTAATAAGGCAATATTAGGAGAAGGTAATACAACAGAAAGTTTTGATAGTACTAAAGCATGTATAGATAAGAATGGTCTTGCTGCTTGTCAGATATATAAAATAACTATAAGTAATAATTCTTCTATATCTATATTATTAAATGGTGGAGTTTCCTTAAAAGGAGATAATACTCCTAATATAGAATGCGCTAAAATGGATAATACTAATAGTCTTAGCAGTAATACAACCTGTAAAGGTAAAAAATCTCTAGCTAATAAGTATTCACTAGGGGCTAATACAACTAAAGAATATTATATATTAGTATATATAAAGAATATAGATGGAGTACAAACAGATACTGGAGACTTTACTGGTACAATAACATTTACATCTAGTGATGGAAGTGAGGTTAAAGCAAGATTTGAAGAAGACCCTGCTCTTACTACATTAAATAACTTAGGACTCTCAGTAGATACTTCCCATACTCCTGACTTTACTACTGTAAGTGGTAATAGTGGAGTTAAGATGGATAGTGATGATAATCAAATTGCTACTGGTATTGGACGATAACCTCATTTGCATACGCGGACGGTGCTGCTTTTGTAGATTTTGTAGATAATGATGGTTATGTTGAAGCCCACTATGTCAGTGATTATAAGGATGTCGTGGTGCACCCAGTAATCTCCTTAAAATCTGATGCCATAACAAGAGGAGATGGTACATCAACTAATCCCTTCTACATAAATGAAAAACATACCAGTTAATACAAAAGAAAGAAGATTTACTTCTTTCTTTTATTAATACCAATAATTGAAGCAAAAATAGAAACAACCATAAGTATTAAATAATAAACAAAAGAAATATAAACAAAATTATTAAAAATAATATTAATAACCAAAAATAATAATATCCACATACCACCATATTTAATACCCTCAATATATCCCTTATTACTACATCTCATTCCTAGAATATAACTACCAACAAAAATAGAAATAATAGGTATTAGAAGTTCTATTATCTTAAGAAAATTTCCCGAAACGATATTAAAATAACTAAAAACAGTCACAATAATACAACTACCAATCAATATACACAAAGTATATATACAACTTTTCAAATACTTATACATAATATCACCACTAAATAATATGAATATGTATAAAAAAATATACTACCTCCCATAATTATAATGGTGATAAAAATGATAATAGTAATAATTAGAACAATATTCTTTTACTTATTTATATTTCTAATATATAGAATAATGGGTAAAAGAGAAGTAGGACAACTAAGCATAACAGATTTAATAGTATCTCTTTTAATAGCAGAATTAACCGTAATAAGTATAGAAAACTACGATAAAAGTATGCTCTATTCCTTAATACCAATAGTACTGTTAGTATTACTCCAATGCATATTATCCTATATAAGCCTAAAAAATCCACGCTTCAGAATCTTCCTAGATGGTAATCCATCAGTAATAATAAAAGATGGAAAAATAAACTATAACGAAATGCTAAAACAAAGATATAACCTAGATGACTTATTAGTACAATTAAGAGATAAAGGCTATAGAAGTATTGAAGAAGTAGAATATGCCATTCTAGAGAGTAGTGGTACCTTATCCGTATTCCCTTATGAGACAGATAAAAGTCCTTTGCCATTACCAATAATATTAGATGGAGATATAGAGGAAGATACCCTAAAACACTTAAAGAAAGATAAAAAATGGGTATATAACTTCTTAGATAAAAAAGATATAAAACTATCCGATGTCTTCTTTGCCTTCTATAAAGATAAAAATATATTTATTATCAAAAATGATGACTTACTATAGTTATCATATAACAAAAAAGTCTGACTATTTCGAAATTGAAACATCTATTTCTCGGAATTGGAACCTCGAAACATTTATAATTAGTGAAATAGTAAAATCATATAATGCTAAAGGAGAAGATCCTAATATTTATTATTATAGAGATAAAGAAAAAAACGAAATAGATCTATTATTTTTAAGAAATAATAAATTAATACCATTCGAAATTAAAAAACAACCATGCCAACTACATCGATGATAAAGCCATTTAATAAAATAGAAGGATTATCCAAAGAAATAGCACCAGGCGGAATAATATGTTTCTATGATGAATTAATCCATCTAAATGAAAAACACTATATCATTCCAATTTCCAGTGTAATAAATCTTGAAAAATAATATAAAGAATGAAGATTTACTATAGTCATCATTTTTTTGATGTGCTATAATGTTATTAAAGGTAATAATATGGAAGAAAAAATAAAAAAGTTAAAAGAACTAATAGATAAAAGTAATAAAATAGTAGTACTAACTGGTGCAGGAGTATCAACTGATAGCGGTATACCCGATTTTCGAAGTAAATCTGGTTTATACAATCAAAAATATGACTACCCACCAGAGACAATACTATCCCATGATTTCTTTATGGAGGATCCAATAGAATTTTATAAATTCTATAAAAGTAATTTAAACTCATTAAATGCTATGCCAAATATCACACATAAAAAACTAAAAGAATTAGAAAGTAATGGCAAAGAAGTAACAATAATAACTCAAAATATCGATGGTTTACACAGCAAATCTGGTAGTAGTAAAGTACTAGAATTACATGGAACCATTATGAATAACTATTGCACAAAATGCCATAAATATTATGATGCCAATTACGTTTTTAATAGTAATGGTATTCCCAAATGTACCTGCGGAGGTATAATAAAACCAGATGTCGTATTATATAACGAACCACTTCCCGAAGACATATGGAATGAAGCAATTAGAGCGGTAGCCAAATCAGATCTAATGCTCGTCTTAGGAACATCACTTAGAGTCTATCCAGCAGCATATCTAGTAGATTATTTTCATGGCAACCTAGTTTTAATAAATCGTAGTTCTATTGGCCACGAAGATAAAGCAGTGTTAACAATAACTTCACCCTTAAAAGATGTATTTAATAAAATATAAGTACCAAATAAAAAAATGGTACTTTTTTATTAATACTTTCATAAATTATTGTGAGGGGTGATATCTTTGTCAGCATATAAAGAGATAGTAACAAAAGCAGTAATAGGAAAGGGGAAAAAGTATTACCGTAATACTTATACCGTAGATACCGAATCTAAACCTAATACTGTATTAGGATGTTGGGTAATAAATCATAAGTTCAAAGGTTACGAAGTAGAAGGAAAAATAGAAATAGAAGGATCATTCGACGTAAACCTATGGTATTCATATGATAACGATACCAAAACATCAGTCATGACCAAAACAATACCATATAAAGAAATAGTTTCAGTATCCCAAAAAGCAAGTACCGATTCCGATGAAAAAGACATAATAGTAAGAAGCCTAAAAGGCCCAAGCTGTATCAAAGCCAAAGAAGAAGGAAATACAATAGTTATAGATATCGAAAAAGAACTAGGAGTTGAAATAGTAGGAGATACCAAAGTAAAAATAGCTATCGAAGAAGATGAAGAGCCATGGGATGAAATACCAGAAGAAGTAACAGAAGAAGACTTAAAAGCCATAGAAGACAATGTAGATCCAAATTACATTAAAGAAGAGAAATAAATCTTCTTTTTTTAATATCAATATAAAAACAAATACAATTCATAAGTAATATATGACATAAAAAAACATAGCAAACAACTGTATCAAAATAAAACAATTCCCTTGACATCATAAAATTCACATATTATAATAGACACTATAAAGATTGGAGGTAATATCAATGTACAAAGCATATAAATTCAGATTATACCCAGATAATAAACAAACAGAACAAATAAACAAAACCTTCGGCAGTAGTAGATACGTATATAATTACTACTTAGACAAAATAAAAAAAACAGGCTACATATCTGCATACAACAACATAAAAGACTATAACAATAACCTAAAAACAAAAGCAGTATTCTTACAAGAAACAGACGCCATAGTAATAACTAAAACCATATATAACTTAGACAATGCATATAAAGGACTATATAACAAAATAGGAGGATACCCAAAATACAAAAGCAAATACAAAAGAAATAGTTATAATAATCCAGTAGCATACAATAGATATAATGGAAAAGAATATTGTAATATAGAATTAGATTTAACAAACAGACAAATAAAATTACCAAAACTAGAATGGGTAAAAATAAGAGGATATAGAAATATAACTAGTATAAATGGCAAAATAAAAAGTGCTACCATTTCAAGAGAACCAAACGGAAAATACTACGTATCCATATTATATGAAATGTATGACAAAGTACCAAAAATCGCCCCAAAAAATATTGTAGGAGTAGACCTAGGCATAAAAAAACTAATAACCCAGTCAGACACAATAACATACGATAACAATAAATATATAGATAAATA
>CAVCHK010000096.1:15270-15623 GCA_963601985.1 Paludibacteraceae bacterium | reverse complement strand
GGTTCATACTATAACTATTACCTTTGATTCTAAAGGTGGAAGTAAGGTTGATGATATTATTTTAAATAAAGGGGTAGAACTTACTTTACCTAAAGATCCTAGTTATGATGGTTATACTTTTAAAGGTTGGGAAGATGAAAATGGTATACTAATATATGATAAAGTGTTATTGGAAGAAGATACTACTTTATATGCTGTGTGGGAAAAGATAGAAGATACTAAAACAGAAATAAAGAAAGAGGAACCTAAGGTAGAAGAGAGAATTTCATTATCTTTATCAAGAGGTTTAATTCATGCAAATGGTTATAATACTTCTAATGCCAAAGCAAGTACGGAAAATGTAAGTGGTAATG
>CAVCHK010000096.1:0-15260 GCA_963601985.1 Paludibacteraceae bacterium | reverse complement strand
GTATTGATGCAAGTACTGGGGTAATTACTGCTAAAACTAAACCGAGTAAAGGTGGTTCTTTGGCGACATATAATAGAGATTGTGCTAATGGTGCTACATTTACTGTTACCGCTAGTACACCAAGTGGTAAGAGTGCTACTGCGAGTATTGAGTATGAGGCTGATTTGGTATTAAATTTTAATGGTACTGTTTATCAGGAAGATAACTCTTTTTCGGGAGTAAAAGACTTAAGTTATAAAATAACAGCAACAAAGCCAGTAGTTAAGGAGTGGAAAATTACACCTGCTGATGGCTCAAATCAAAAATATGAAGGTCAGATTTATACTAATAATAGTAGTGAAATATCTGCTAGGGGAAAAGACTTTGAAAGATATGCAAGTGATATTTTAGTAACTGCTACTAGTAATGGTGGGCAAGTAATTAAAACAGAACTATCTTTTGCAGTTAATTAGGGAGCTAGTAATAGCTTCTTTTTTAAAAAAATAGTTTACTTATTTGGTATAATATGTTAATATATATATGGCTTTTCAAAAAATATACACAAGTATTGATTTAATTATTCTAGTGCCTTAGGGTGAATGTTAAAGAAGAGATATTTGGAAGTGAAACGAAAGGAGAAATGATAATTATGGCAGTAGTTTCTATGAACTATTTGTTAGAAGCTGGGGTTCATTTTGGTCATCAGACTAAGAGATGGAATCCTAAAATGAAAGAGTATATTTATAACTCTAGAGATGATATTTATATCATTGATTTACAAAAGACTGTTACTAAGTTAGAGGAGGCTTATGAAGCTCTTAATAAGATTGCTTCAGAAGGTGGAAAGGTTCTTTATGTTGGTACTAAGAAACAAGCACAAGAGGTATGTAAGGAAGAAGCTGAAAGAAGTGGTATGTATTATATGACTGAGAGATGGTTAGGTGGTACTTTGACTAATTTTAAGACTATTAGGAGAAGGGTTAATCGTCTTGAGGAAATTGAAAAGATGGAGAAGGATGGTACTTTTGATAAGTTACCTAAAAAAGAAGTAGTAGGACTTAAGAAGGAATATGAGAAGTTAAATAAGAACTTATGTGGTATTAGGGAAATGACTAAGTTACCTGAGGCTGTTGTTATTGTTGATTCTACTAAAGAATATAATGCAATACATGAAGCTAAGATACTTGGTATACCTGTATTTGGTCTTATTGATACTAATTGTGATCCTGATTTGGTTGACTTTGTTTTACCTGGTAATGATGATGCTGTAAGAAGTATTAAGGTTGTACTTGGTGCTTTGACTAATGCTATTATTGAAGCTAATGGTGGTACAATTGTTGATTATGTTGGTGAAGATGATAAGAAGTCTTCTAAGGAAAAGTCTTTTGTTAAAAAAGAGAAAAAAGAAGTTAAAGAAGAAAAAGTTAAAGAGATTAAAGAAGATGCTACAGTTTTAGAAGTTAAAGATGAAAAGCCTGAATTAGATTTAAATATTCTAACTGTTGCTGAACTTAGAGAACTTGCTAAGAAAAAAGAAGTTAAGGGTTACTCTAAGATGAAAAAAGATGAATTAATTGAAAGTTTAAAATAAGGAGGAATACTATGATTACTGCAAATATGGTTAAAGAGCTTAGGGAACAAACTGGTGCTGGTATGCTTGATTGTAAAAAGGCTCTTACTGAGACTAATGGTAATATGGAAGAGGCTATTACTTGGCTTAGAGAAAAGGGTATTAGTAAAGCTGCTAAAAAGCAAACTAGAATAGCCGCTGAAGGGCTTGCTACTGCTAAGATAGATGGTAATAGTGCTTGTATAGTTGAAGTTAATTCTGAGACTGATTTTGTGGCTAAGAATCCTGAATTTATTTCTTTAGTAGATAGTATTGCTAGTGTTATATTGGATAAGAAGCCTTCTAATATAGAGGAGGCTATGAAATTGGATATGAATGGTAGTACTATAGAAGAAGCTATTGTTAATAAGACTGCTACTATTGGGGAAAAGTTATCTTTTAGAAGGTTTGAACTTGTTGAGAAGAATGATAATCAGGTATTTGGTACTTATTCTCATATGGGTGGTAAGATTGTTACTTTATCTTTATTAGAGGGTAATGATAGTGAAGTGGCTAAGGATATTGCTATGCAAATTGCCGCTATGAGACCTTTATATTTGGATAGGGAGTCAATTTCGGAAGAAAGAATAGAAAAAGAGAGAGCTATTTTAACTGAACAAGCGGAAAATGAGGGACTTGATGCTAATAAATTACCTATGATTGTTAATGGTAGACTTAATAAGTTCTTTGAAGAGGTTTGTTTGGTTGATCAGGGATTTGTTAAAGAGAATAAGATGAAAGTTTCTAAATATGTTGAAAGTAAGAGTATGAAAATTTTATCTTTTGTTAGATATGAAGTTGGTGAAGGTATGGAGAAAAAGGAAGAGAACTTTGCTGACGAAGTTGCTAAACAGATTAATGGTTAGTATATTGGAAGATTTATTCTTCCTTTTTTTATGGACTTTTTTATTTATGTGTGGTATTATTTATATATGTTAGGAGAGTGGGTTTATGAGACGTGGATATGGTAATAATTTTAAAGTTGCTATGATATCTTTTCTTATTGTTAGTAGTATTGCTATTACTATTGGTTATGCTTCTTTTAGTCAGATTTTATCTATTAATGGGGAGGCTACTGTTTTGAAGTCTTCTTGGAAGATTAATTTTAGTAATTTAAGTAGTGCTATTTTAACTGGAGAGGCTACTGAGGTTACTCATCCTTCTATTAGTAGTGATGGGACTGAGATTAGTAGTTATAATGTTACTTTTGCTCTTCCTGGGGATAGTGTTAGTTATACTTTTGATGTTTTGAATACTGGTACTTTTGATGCTGTTTTGTCTTCTGTTAATATTCCAGTACCGGTATGTACTGGTAATGGGGATAATGCTCTTAATGATGCTAGTAATGTTTGTAATCATTTAGTTTATTCTTTGACTTATAGTGATGATAGTGTTATTAATGAAGGTGATACTTTAGATAAGGATACTTCTAGGAGCCTTAAGCTTACGCTTACTTATAAGGATGATATTACTGCTAGTGAACTTCCTAATGATGATGTTTTTGTTTCTAATTTGGGGATATCTATGTATTATTCACAGGCTTAATTTTATGAAGGGAATGGTATTTTATGAAGAAATTTTTATCTATTTTTTGTAATAAGTATATGGCTTTTTTAGGGGTATTTATTTCTATTATTACTATTTCTATTGGTTATTCTGCTTTAGAGAGTAGGCTTAATATTGCTGGTGATGTTAGCATAAGAGTAGCTGCTGATATTAGGATTACTTCTTTTAAGGTTAGTAGGCTTAGTAATGGGGCTTATGAGACTTATAGTGCTACTTATTCTAAGGATATTACTAATGTTTATGCTTCTTTACCTGATAGTAGTTCTGTAGCGGTATATGATGGGGTTGTTACTAATTATTCTGATAAGAGGTATTATTTGAAAGAGATTATTGTTAATAATTATACTAATAAGGATATTGCTTATGTTGTTGAGAAGCTTACTCCTGGTAAGATTATTGAGCCTAATTCTACTTTTGATTTTGATATTAAGCTTTTGTATGTTGATAAGATTCCTAATGATGATAGTACTACGTTAGTTCTTAAGTATGTTTTTGAGGAGTATGTTGAAGAGTCTAGTGAGGAAGATATGCTTCTTAAGGATAAGATTTTACTTGATAATGGTGGTAGTAGTAGTATTGAGAGTAAGAGTGTGGGGGATTTTACTTCTATTAGTAGTACTAATGAGGGTATGTATGCTGATAGTGATGATGATGGTACTACGTATTATTTTAGGGGTAATGTAGATAATAATTATGTTTTATTTGGGGGATTTTATTGGAGAATTGTTAGGATTAATGGTAATGGTAGTATAAGACTTATATATCAGGGTAGTAGTGCTACTTCTAGTGGTAGTGATTGTACTATTGGTAGTGAGATTTATAAAAGTGTTACGGTATTTAATAATGATAAGTCTAATCCTTCTCATACTGTATATAATAGTAGTAGTGCTGTTAGAGGTGGAATACTTGGTAATTCTGGGTTGGCTTCTTGGTATAAGAGTAATATGGTTAATTATGATAGTAGTATTGATTATGATGCTGGTTTTTGTAATGATGTTGCTGATAGTAGTGGGACTAATCAGATTAGTTCTTCTTCTACTAGTAGTATTACTTATGGTGGTAAGTATCGTTTAGAGACTAGTCATACTCCTAGTTTTAAGTGTGCTGCGAGTGGGTATTATTATACTTATAAGAGTGCTAGTAGTGGTAATAAGGATCTTTCTTATCCTATTGGTAATATTACTTTGGATGAGGCTTATGCTGCTGGGGGATATAATGTTAATAATACTAGTTATTATTTGTACTGTGGTGCTTCTTATTGGACGATGACTCCTTATAATTATACGTATGGTTTGTTTGGTCTTGGTAAGGGTGTTTATGTTAGTATTATTGATAGTAATGGTATGATTACTTCTAGTAAAGTTCAGAATAGTAATAATATTAGACCTGTTATTAATCTTAAGAGTAGTGTTATTTATAATTCTGGAGATGGTAGCAGTAGTTCTCCTTATACTATTGGTGGTAAGAAAGTAGCCGATCCTACATCTTATTATGGTAATACTTTAGTTAATGCTATTGTGGGTATGCATGATGATGGTGATGATTATATTATTTTACATGATAGTAGTATTTCTACTAGTGCACAGGATGGTAGTTATAGGTATTCTGGGGCTAATCCTAATAATTATGTTTGCTTTGGTAGTGATGATAGTACTTGTCCTGAGGATAATTTATATCGTATAATTGGGGTTATTGATGGTAAGGTTAAACTTATTTCTGCTGATTATGCTGGTAATAGTATGCTTGGTACTTCTGGGGGATATATTGGGGATTATAGTAGCAGTAGTACTACGTATGCTTCTTCTACTAGTGATATTAAGACTTATGCTTATAATAATTCTGATGGGGAATCTTCAAAGAATGATTGGAGTAGTAGTCTTCTTAATAGTACTAATTTGAATGGTTATTTTTTGGATACTTTATCGGATACTTGGAAGAATAAAATTGTTAGTACTAAGTGGTATGTTGGTAATGTTAATTACTTTACTTCTATTCTTAGTACGCCTTCAAAGGTGTATTCGGAAGAGATTAATTCTTCACAGACTACATATGATGCTAAGGTTGGTCTTTTGTATGCTCATGAGTATGGTTTTGGGGCTAGTGAAAGTGCATGGGGTGCTTATATGAATAGTTATGGTAATAGTAATATTCGTTCTAATAATTGGCTTTATCTTGGTCTTACGGAATGGATGATTTCTCATGGTAGTGGTGGAGATGGTAATAATGCTGCAACATTTTCTTCTGATGGTGGTATTGGTTATCAGAAGGTATATACTGGGCTTCCTGTTAGGATAACGTTTAGTATTGATAGTAGTGTAGTTTTGAATAGTGGTACTGGTAGTAGTACTGATCCATATAGAATTAGTTAGAAAAATCTTCTTTTTGAGGATTTTTCTTTTTGTTTTATAGACAGATTTTAACTTTTGTGGTATTATTATTTACGTAGGGTAGAAGTGTTTTATACATTTTACTATTACTATTTATAGGAGGTATTTTAGATAATGGAAGAGAGGGATAATAATAAGAGGAAATATAGTTCTTATTTGGTTGTTATTCTTTTACTTGTAGTTTTATTTACTTGTACTGTTAGTAGTGCATATGTAGCTATTACTAATGTTTCTACTTCTTCATTTTTAATGAAGGCTAGTAAGTGGGATGTTCATTTTTCTAATTTATCTTTAGATTATATGGAAGGGGATATAATAGAAGTTAATAAGCCTACTATTAATGTTAAATCAACAAATATTAATTCATTTCGCGTTGATTTTTCTGGTAAGGGGAGTATTAGTTATTTATTTGATGTTGTAAATGATGGTACTTTTGATGCAGTTGTTACTTCTATTAGTATATTTAAACCTATATGTAGTACTGATTCTTATGAGTATGATATGAGTTCTTTAATGGTATGTAAGGGATTTAGTTATAGTCTTACTTATAAAGATGGTAGTGATGTTATGGTTGGTGATCCATTAAATAAGAATAGTAAAAAGACCCTAAGGTTTACGATGCAATATGATGGTAATTATATTCCTAGTAGTGTTATTAGGATATCTGATATTTCTGCATCGGTAATTTATTCAGAAAAAATTTGATAAAGGAGAAATGTTAAAATGAATGGTAAAGACAGAGGTTTGAAGGTTGCAGTTATTTGTGCATTAGTTATTTCAGTTATGGCTATTGGTATTGGTTTTGCTGCTTTTTCTGAGACTTTAACAATAGCAGGAACTGCTACGGTTAAGGCATCTTCTTGGGAGGTTAAGTTTGCTAATTTATCTACTCCTACAGTAGAAGGTAATACTCTTGGAGAGACTGCTAAAATTGATACTGTCCCTACGATTAATACTAAGGATACTACTATTAGTGAGTATAAGGTTACTCTTTCTAATCCTGGTGATTTTGTTACTTATACATTTGATGTAGTAAATAATGGTACTTATGATGCTGAGCTTACTAGTGTTAATATTCCTAGTAGTGTAACTTGCACTGGTACTAATACTGATTCTACTAAAGCTGCTACTGATGCTGCTAATGTATGTAAACATGTTACTTATACTTTAGAGTATGCTACTGCTAAGAGTGATGGTAGTAAAGCTCTTGCTGTAGGTGATGTTCTTAAAGCTCAAGAGAGTGCTAGTTTGGTTCTTAAGTTATCTTATGAAGATCATGATAAAGCAGAGGAACTTCCTAGTGATGATGTTACTCTTTCTAATTTGGGAATTTCACTTGTTTATTCTCAAAAGTAATTATTTAATATCTTAATTAGTAGTAGTAGTTCTATGTTGCGAAGTGAATAGTTCTACTACTACTTAATGATATTTGTTAGTGAAATATTTAATAGAGGTGGAATATGAAGACTAATGAGAGGAAAATGTTTATTGTTTTAATTACTAGTTTAGTTATACTTCTTTTAGATATTTTTGTAACAAATATTTTAAGTGATTTTGGTATGTTATTGTTTTTGTTACTTATATTAGGGGTTATTATAATTTTATTTGGTTATTCTAATAATAGGAAGTTATATAGTAAAGATGCTGTACTTAATGTTATTATTTATTGTTTCTTGTATTATATTATTCTTTATTTATCTGGTATTTTTATTGGGTTTTTGAAGAGTAGTTATAATTTATCTATTATTGGGATATTTAAGAATGTATTTTTGGTTATTATTCTGATTATTGTTACTGAATGGCTTAGGTATGTTATTATTTCTAAGTGTAATAAGAGTAATTTACTTATTATTTTGAGTACTATTTTATTTACTTTTATTGATGTTAAGCTTATATCTTATGCTTATGATTTGAGTAGTTTGATTGGAATACTTAGAATGGGGTATATGAGTTTTATTCCATTACTTGCTAAGAATATATTTCTTACTTATATGTGTTATAGATTTGGTTATGTTCCTAATTATGTTTATCGTTTCTTTATGGAAATACCTGTTTATATTTTACCTATTGTGGTTAATATAGGGGATTATTTTACTACTGTGAATGGGGTTATTTTTCCTATGCTACTTCTTTATTTGATGTATAAGGAATTTAATAATAATAAAAAGAAAGAAGTTAGAAGGGATGATAGTAAGAATAGGGTAAGTATTGTATTTGCTTTGGTACTTATTGTTCTTATTGTTAGTCTTACTAGTGGGATATTTAGGTATTTTGCTTTGGCTGTTGGTTCTGATTCTATGGCTGATAAGATTAATAAGGGGGATGTAGTAATAGTAGAAAAGATAGATAGTGAATATAATTTACTTAAAGAAGGGGAAGTTATTGTTTATAAGCATAATGATGTTATGATTGTTCATAGGATTGTTAAGGCTTTTAGTGAAAATGGTGAATATTATTTTATTACTAAAGGAGATAATAATAATACTGTTGATAGTTTTACTATTTCTTCCGATATGGTTATTGGAAAGGCGATTCTTAGGATACCTTATATTGGTATACCTACTGTATGGTTGAATGAAAAGGTGTGATTTATGAAAAAGAGAGATGAAAGGACTTCTAAAAAGGGTGATATAAAGCCTTTTACTATGGATAGATGGCTTAGGTATATGATGATTCCTACTGTTATTTTACTTATTCTTACTTTTTTTGTATTTAAGGGTTCTTTATATACTGATTCTGAGGCTGTTGTATCTTATAATGAAGTTGGTAATGTTGATTATAAGGTTTTTCTTAAGGATAATAGTTATTATTCTGATGATTATTTAGGTAGTGGTATGCAATATATTGCTAGTATTATTGATACTGTTAATACTTCTTTTAGATATGAGATGCATTCTGAAGAGGTTATGGAATATACTTATAAGTATAATATTAATGCTTTACTTGTTATTACTGATCCTAATGATAATAATAAGATTTTATATAAGAAGAGTTATCCTCTTGTTTCGGATAAAGAGAATACTATTTTAAAGAATAGTTTTAGGATAGATGAGGATGTTAGTATTGATTATGATGAGTATAATAATTATGTTAATGCTTTTAAGAAGGAATATGCTTTATCTGTTAAGAGCAGGCTTATTATTACTATGGAGGTTGTAGTTAATGGTAAGAGTGATGTTTTAAAAGAGGATTTTAATAAGACTAGTAAGCTTGTTACTTCTATTCCTATGTCGGAGCAGACTATTAATATTGGTATTGATACTAGTGATATTGATAATTCTGGTGTTCTTGAGAAGAACTATTTATCTCTTATTAAGAAGCCTGTTGCTTTGATACTTGGTATTATTGTGTTTATTCTTAGTTTATGTCTTTTATATATTAGTTTATATACTATTTTGTGTAATAGGACTAAAAGGGATATTTATAAGTCGACAATTAGGGGTATTATGAGAGAGTATGATAGGGCTATTGTTAGTAGTAAGGCGGATCTTTCTATTGATTTTGATAAGTATAATGTGATTGATGTTGCTAATATTTTAGAGCTTTTGGATGCTCATGATTCTACTGGACAACCGATACTATATAGTGAAGTTATTCCTGACAAGGAAAGTATATTTGTTATTGTTAGTGGGGATATTTTGTATAAGTTAGTTATTAACAGAAGAGAACTTGAGGATAAGGAAAGAGAAGATATTAGAAGAAGAAATAAAGAGTTGGAAGAGAAATTTGGTTTTATAAATATATTTAAAAAGAAGAAATAAGGGTCAGTAATTTTGTATTGCTTGACTCTTTGAGTATAATGTGGGAGTGATAAAATGGATGGTAATGGTTCTATAAGTATTGGCACTATTGTTATTTCTATTGTTTTTATTGTTGTTTTGTTTATTAGTAATTATAGGATATTTAAGAAAGCTGGTAAGAGTGGTTGGGCAGTGGTTGTTCCTATTTATAATTTGTTTGTTTTGGTTCAGATAGCACAGATATCTATTTTGTATTTTGTTTTGTTTTTTATTCCTTTAGTTGGTATTTATGCTTTGTTTAAGGTTAATATTGAGGTAGCTCATAGATTTGGTAAGTCTACTTCGTTTGGGGTATTTATGGTTTTGTTTTGTTTTATTTTCTATCCTATATTAGCTTTTGGAAAGTCTAAGTATATGAGTGATAATGTTGTTAAAGAGAGTGGTAGTATTTTTAATAGTGATGATAATATTATTGGTGCTGGGGCTCTTAATAGTGGTATACTTGATTTTAATAATTCTAATCAGTTTAGTAGTGGGAATGTTGGTTCTTTGAATATGAATAATGCTATTAATAGTGGTGATATTCTTAGTATTGCTCCGGTTGGTAATAGTGATATTAATAATATTGATAATAGTAATAATTTAGTTAATAATAGTAATAGTGGTGTTATTAATGTTAGTAGTGTTATTCCTAGTGGGGATAATAATATTAATTTGGGTAATAGTGATATTAATAATATTGATAATAGTAATAATTTAGTTAATAATAGTAATAGTGGTGTTATTAATGTTAGTAGTGTTATTCCTAGTCTTAGTTCTAATAGTAGTAATGAATTAGATAATAATAATATTGTTAATAGTGGTCTTATTAATGTTAGTAGTGTTTTACCTAGTGATGTTGATTCTGGTAAATAAGTTAATAGATATTTTATAAATAATTATGAAAGTATCATTGTTGTAAAAATGATAGTGTAATTTATTAGTTTTTTTTTGAATAGTCTATATTAGGGTGACTATTATGTTTAATAAAGGGATTCATAAGCGTATTAGAATTGTTTTACTTATTATTTTATTTATGTTTATTGTAATAATTGGTAAAGTGTTTTATATTGAGGTTATTGATTATAAGAAGCTTAATAGTTTAGCTAATGGTCTTTGGAGTAGGAATTTACCTATTGAAGCTAATAGGGGAAATATTTATACTTCTGATGGGGAAGTTATAGCGGGTAATCTTACTACTACGTCTTTAGTTTTTATTCCTAATCAGATTAAGAATAAGGATTTGGTAGCAAAGAGGATTAGTGAAATATTAGGGGTTTCTAAGAGTAAGATAGAAGAGCATTTATATAAGAAGTCAATGATGGAAAGGGTTCATCCGGAGGGTAGAAGGTTATCTTATGAAATAGCAGATAAGATAGAAAATTTACATTTTGATGGGGTTTATTTGCTTAAGGAGTCTAAAAGGTATTATCCGCATAATGAGATGTTATCGCATGCTGTTGGTTATGTTGGTATTGATAATCAGGGTCTTAGTGGATTAGAACTTGAGTATGATGATATTTTGACTGGTGAGTATGGTTCTATTCAGTATTTTTCTGATGCTAAGGGGAATAATTTGAAGAGGAATTCTGTTTATGTGGAACCAGTGGATGGTTTTGATATTTATCTTACTATTGATTATGATATTCAATCTTCTATTGAAAGGGAACTTGATAATGTTGTTTTGAAGTATAATCCTGATGGAGCTTGGGCTATTGCTATGGATCCTAATACTGGAGAAATTTTGGGTATGAGTTCTAGGCCTAGTTTTAATCCTAATAGTTATCAGGATTATGATATTGAAACTATTAATAGGAATATGGCTATATGGGCTAGTTATGAACCTGGTAGTACTTTTAAAATTCTTACTTTGAGTGCTGCGGTTAATGAAGGGAAAGTTGATTTGGTTAAGGATACTTTTTATGATGGTGGTAGTGTAAATGTTGATGGTGCTAGAATTAAATGTTGGAAGCATGGTGGTCATGGTAGTCAGACTTTTTTGGAAGTTGTACAGAATTCTTGTAATCTTGGTGTTACTACAAGAACATTTTTTATCGAGAGATTTATTATAAAATTTAATTTGATAAGTAATTCCAAAAAAACTGTAATGTTCAGTTATTTTGGAATAAAATATTGATAATTTTCATAAAATAAGGTAAAATATATTTGAAAGGAAAGAGTTATATGGAAATAAAAAGAGATTATTATTTAAATAAACTTATTGATGCTAAAAATGATGGACTTATTAAAGTAGTAACAGGAATAAGAAGATCTGGGAAAAGTTATTTACTTAATACATTATTTTATAATCATCTTTTAGAAAATGGAATTAAGAATGATCATATTATAAAGGTTGCATTAGATGATTCTGATAATGATGAATTATTAATTTCTAAAAATTTAAGTAAATATGTTAAGGAAAAGATAATAGATAAAGATGTTTATTATGTAATTCTTGATGAAGTACAACTAGTAGAAAATTTTGAAAGGGTATTAAATGGACTTTTAAGAATACCAAATATTGATATATATGTTACTGGTAGTAATTCAAAATTCTTATCTTCTGATATAATAACTGAATTTAGAGGTCGTGGTGAGGATATAAAAGTGTATCCATTATCATATTATGAATTTATGTCCGTATATAAAGGGGATAAACTTGATGGATGGGTAGAATATATTACTTATGGAGGACTTCCATTAGTTGTATCAATGAATAGTGATGAAAGAAAAACTGCCTATTTAAAAGATCAGCAAAAGAATGTATATATAAATGATGTTATTGAAAGAAATGATATAAAAAATGATGCTGAATTAGTTAGTTTGGTTGAAGTAATTTCATCAAGTATTGGTTCGTTATCAAATCCAAAAAGACTTTCTGATACTTTTAAATCAACAGCAGGGTTAAATATAGATCCTAAAACAGTAAGTTTATATCTCAAATATTTAGAAGAAGCTTTCTTAATTGAAAAAGTAGAGAGATATGATGTAAAAGGTAAAAAATATATGAGTACACCTTATAAGTTTTATTTTAGTGATTTAGGACTTCGTAATTCTTTTATTAATTTCAGACAATATGAAGAAACACATATCATGGAAAATGTTATTTATTTAGAGTTAAGAAGAAGAGGATATAATGTTGATGTTGGAGTAGTAGAATTTAGAGAAAGAAAAGAAAATGAATTGACTTATAAACAGTTAGAAATAGATTTTATTGCAAATAAAGGAAATAATAAAATTTATATTCAATCAGCGTTTAGTATGCCAAATGAAGAGAAAATTAATCAAGAAGAAAGATCTTTGTTAAAGGTTAATGATTCATTTAAAAAGATTATAATTGTTAAAGATTATATAAAAAGGACTAGAAATGAAAATGGAATTATAACAATGAGTATATTTGATTTTCTATTAGATCCTGATAGTTTAGATTATTAAAAAATTGTATTGAATAGAGGAATCTATTCTTTTTTCTTTGGATAAGTTACTTATAAGGGGTTATATGTTGATTGCATAAAAGATTTTTTGCTAGATAAGAATAGTTTTACATAGTTAGTAATAAAATATTTTATTATTGTCTTTTTATTTAGTATTATTTATATCTTTATCTCATATAGTTTGATGAGGATGGTATAACATGTACAATACAGATGAAACTCTTATAAAGTGTAGTACCAAACATTTGCCTTTAGAATATAAATTATTAGAATGGCGACTAATTTTAAATAGAGAATTATATGAGAGTAAAGTAATTGATTTAAAAGTTTTTAGTTTAATGGAACAATCAATACTTGGAAGAATGACTAAAATAAAAAATGAATATAAAGACAAGGTAAATGATGGTTTGACAATAGGAAGAAATCATGGTAGCATGTCATCATCCTAGTTATCTTGCTTTTAAGAACATGAAAGGAGAGTGAGTAAATAATGGATATAAAAAAAGCAAGAGAAGATTTAAGAAAGGGAAAAACGATTTATGATATGCCACTTAGAGTAGTATATTATGCTCGTGTTTCAACAGATAAGGATGATCAGTTAAATAGTTTGGAAAATCAACAAAACTATTTTGAAGAAATGATAACAGAAAATAAAAACTGGGTATTCTGCGGTGGTTATATAGATGAAGGAATTAGTGGAACTGCTGTAAAAAATAGAGATAGATTTCTAAAAATGATTGAAGATGCTACTTTAGGAAAAATAGATATGGTGGTTACAAAAGAAATATCAAGATTCTCAAGAAATACTGTTGATAGTATAAAATATACAGAGTATTTATTAAAGCAGGGAGTTATTGTATATTTTCTATCTGATAATCTTAATACAATAGGGGAAGATTCGGAGTTTAGACTTACAATAATGTCAAGTTTGGCTCAAGATGAAGTTAGAAAACTATCAGAAAGAGTTAAATTTGGTGTTAATAGAATGATTAAAGACAGAAAACTTATTGGTGGTAATTTAACTGGATATTTCAAAAAAGATGGAAGATATGAAATTAATCCAGCAGAAGCACCAATAATTACATATCTTTTTGAAACTTATGCTTCTGGAAAAGTTGGACTTAAAAAGATAGGACAAGATCTTGCCAAAATGGGATATTTAAATTCAAAAGGTGAACCTTATTCTGGGACAACAATTGCAAAGTTTTTAACTAATCCTAGATATAAAGGATATTATACCGCTAGGCTAACTGAGGTTGAAAATTATAAAACACATAAAAAGAAAAAAGTTCCAAAAGAAAGACAAATAATTGAAAAGGATGATAGAGTTCCAGCAATTGTATCTGAAGAGTTATGGAATAAAGCAAATGAACTTCACGAGATGAGAAAAAAATCATCTGCAAGACACATTCTAAATTCTGAAAAATCATTAGAGAGTTCAAAATATAGTTGTTTATTATATTGTAAAGACTGTGGTAATGTCTTTATAAGAGCTGGTGGAAGTAATAGAGCAAATAATCCTACTTGGTCTTGTAAGAAATATAAGACTGAAGGGGTTGGTGCTTGTGCTTCACCAATCTTAAGGGAAGATTATCTTGATAAGATTTTTGTACAAATATTTAGTGATTTTATAGATAATAAAAAAGAATATTTAAATGGGGTGATAAATGAATACGAGAATATTATAAGCAGTAATAAGAGTTCTGATGATATTGGAAGTATAAACAATCAAATTATAAAAATAGAAAAACAAAAGGATAAATTATTGGATTTGAGTATTAAAGGATTAATTGATGATTTAGAGTTTAAGAAAAGAAATGATAAGTTTAATAATGAAATTAATTCCTTAAAAGCAAAAATTGATAGACTTAATAATCCTGATGCAGAACTTACAAAATTAAAGGAAAAAATAACAGAAGTTAGAAATACTCTTACTTCAAAAGTTGATTTACAGAAAGAGCTACCTAATTTAATGAGAATATTAGTTGAAAGAGTAGAAGTTGAAAAAATAAATTGTGATAGAAAACATGTAAGACTAATTATTTATTTCAATTTTAATGCAGATACAATATACAGAGAATTAGAAATTGATAACAAGAGAAAAAAACTTGAGTTATCAAATTTTTATCCAAAAAAATGTTCCTGTACTGACACAGAGATTCAAAATAGTCAGTACAAGAACATTGAAACCCTTTGTGGAAGTCTTGAAAACAAAGGAAAAAATGCTCTTTTATGTTCCGATAGTAACACCAAGCAATCCTGGATTTGTTGAACTTGGTAATAGACTTGGTAAAGAGACTTTGTTTGATTATATTAATAGGTTTGGTTATGGTAAGAAGACTGGTATTGATTTGAATGGGGAAAGTAGTGGTATTTTGTTTTCTTTGGATAAAGTTGGTCCTGTTGAACTTGCTACGACGGCTTTTGGGCAAGGGGTTAGTGTTACTGCTTTACAACAAGTAGTAGCGGTTAGTGCGGCGATTAATGGTGGTACTTTATATAAGCC
>CAVCHK010000095.1:0-3657 GCA_963601985.1 Paludibacteraceae bacterium | reverse complement strand
AGTCCTAATAATTATATATATTTTAATTGCTCTGATTATTCTAATCAAACATCAGATACTTGTGAACTATGGAGAATAATAGGAGTATTTGATGGTAAAGTAAAGATAATGAGAAATGAACAGATAGGAAGTTATTCTTGGGATAGTTCAGCATCAAATGTAAACTCTGGATATGGAGTAAATGAATGGAGTCAAGCAGACTTAATGAAACTACTTAATCCAGGCTATGAGAGTGAAAGCATTGGAGGAAGTCTTTACTATAATAGTAAGTCTGGTACTTGTTATGTTGTAGACGAAAATGCTTTCACACTATGTGACTTTTCAAGTACTGGATTAAAAAACGATACCACAAGAGGAATGATAGCTAAAGGAGTAACATGGAATACAGGGGGATGGAACACATCAGAAATATATTCAAATGCAATGTATGGTTATGAGAGAGGAAACACTTTGATATCTAGTCCTAGTGATGGAATAACAAGACATGCAACTTGGACAAGTACAAATCAAACAATAGCACTTCCGTATCCTAGTGATTATGGATATGCAGCAGACTTTAATTCTTGTAGTAAGACTTTATATTATTATGATGATAGTACATGTACAAGTAATAACTGGATGAAATCTATATTAGGTACACGTAGTTATGGATGGTTATTAACTCCGTATTCTGGGGATGCGTCTAATGTGTGGTATGTGAACTCGTCGGGCCTCGTCCACGGCTACAGCAACTCCTTCAATGCGCTTGGGGTCGCCCCAGTCCTTTATCTATCTTCTGATGTATTTATAAAGGCTAGTAATACAGGAGATGAGAATGATCCTTATAGAATAAATATGTAAAATAATAAAGAATATATTTTAAATATTCTTTTTTTGTGGTATAATTTCTTTGCGAGGTGTATTAAGTATGAAGGCTAATAGAACTATTACTAGAGAAAAGGCTATGACTGTTTTATATCAAATATTTTTATATAAAAAGAATAATATTGGTTATAAGGTAGAAGATGTTATTAATGAAATACTTGAATCTATGGATATAGATGATAGGAAGAAGATAGATATTATTTTTTTAAATGATTTAGTAAGTGGGGTTATTGATAATACTTCAGATATTGATAAATATATATCTAAGTATTTGACTAATTGGTCTATTGATAGACTTGGTATTACTGATCAGGCTATTATTAGGATATCTGTATATGAACTTATATATACTTCTACTCCTAATTTGGTATGTATTAATGAGGCTATTGAACTTGCTAAGAAATATAGTGATGAAAAGGTTGTTAAAATGATTAATGGGATACTTGATAAGATTTATCATGAAATAGAGGATATGTAGTATGAATAATAATTATATTACTGTTAGTGAAGTTAATAAATATATTAAAGAGTTAGTTAATGATGATTTACTTCTTAAGAGGGTATATTTAAAAGGGGAGATATCTAATTTTAAAGCTCATTCTAGAGGTCATTATTATTTTACTTTAAAAGATGAAAATTCTAGAATAGCTGCTGTTATGTTTTCTTTTAATAATAGGAATTTGAAGTTTGTTCCTTATGATGGTATGAAAGTACTTATTAGTGGTAAGATAGATGTATATGAGGCATCAGGTAGTTATCAGATATATGTTGAAGAGATGGCTCCTGATGGTATTGGTGAGTTATATGTTGCATTTGAACAGCTTAAAGAGAAACTTAGTAAAGAGGGTTTATTTGATAAGGATAAGAAGAAGAAAATTAGAAGGGTACCTAATACTATTGGTATTATTACTTCTCCTACTGGAGCCGCTATTAGGGATATTTTAACTACTATTAAAAGGAGATATCCTGTATGCAGAACTATTTTATTTCCTTGTTTAGTACAGGGAGATAATGCTAAGGATGATATTGCTAAGAAGATTAGATATGCTAATGAAGTAAAGGATATATATGGTATTGATACTTTGATTGTTGGTCGTGGTGGTGGGTCACTTGAGGATTTATGGCCTTTTAATGAAGAAGTAGTAGCAAGGGCTATATATGATAGTGTTATTCCTGTTATATCTGCTGTTGGACATGAAGTTGATATTACAATATCTGATTATGTAGCAGATCTTAGAGCTCCTACTCCTACAGCGGCAGCTGAACTTGCTGCTCCTGATATTAATACTATTATTACTTATTTAGATACTGCTAGAAGTAGGGGATATAATGCTCTTACTAATATTATTAATATTAATTATAAGAAGTTAGATTCATTAAAAAATAGTTATATTCTTAGTAGACCTATGAGTATGTATGAGATTAAAGAACAGAAGTTAGATATTCTTATTGATAGTCTAAATAAAGCTATGAATAAGAAACTAGAGAATACTAGGGTTAAGTTATATACTTTAGAGAATAGTTATATTCTTAATAATCCTAATATGTTATATAAGTATAGTACTCAGAAGCTGGAGCATATTATATCTAAATTAGAAGTACTTAATCCACTTAATACTTTAAGTCGTGGGTATGCTATTATTAAAAAGGAAAATAAAGTACTATCTAGTATTAAGAATATTAAAAATGATGATATTGTAACTATTACATTAAATGATGGTGAAGTTACTAGTAAAATTATTAAGGTAGGTGAATAAAATGGCTAAAGAAAAAGAAATGACATTTGAAGAGAAGATTAAGTTACTTGAAGAAATAGTTAAAGAACTTGAGGGTGGTGAGGTACCACTTGATGAGGCAATAGAGAAGTATACTACGGCGATGAAACTTGCTAAAGAGTGTTCGGATAAACTTAGTGATGTTAGTGAAAAAGTTAATAAGATAATGCTTGAAAATGGTAAGCTAGAAGATTTTACTGTAAGTGAATAGAAAAGTAAATAATTTAATTTACTTTTCTTTTTCTTTATGAGATAATTAGGATGGTGATATGATGGAATATATAGTATTAATACCTAATTCTATTAAAAATAGTATTATTAAGGAAGTTAGAAGTAAATATTATAATTATAATATTAAGTTTTTATCTTTAGAAGATTTTATAGGGAAATATACTTTTTCTTATGATAGTAAAACAATTTATTATTTAATGCAAGAATATAATCTTAATTTAAGTAGTGCTATGGTATATATTAAGAATCTATATTATATTGATATGAATATTCATAGTAAAAAGATGGATACTCTTATTAATATGAAAAAGTATTTAGATGATAATAATTTACTTATATATGATAAGTATTTTATAGAGTATGTTAAAGATAAAGATATATATATATATGGTTATGATTATCTTAATAAATATTATCTTAAGGTATTAAAGGGTCTTAATTATAAAGTTATTGATTATATGTATAATGATTATGATGTTAAAGATATTTATGAATTTAATTATATAGATGATGAAGTTATATTTGTTATTGATAAGATATTAGAACTTATTAGAAATAATATAAAACCTGATAATATTAAACTTATTATATCTAAGGAATATGAGGATGTAATAGAGAGGTTATTTAAGATATATAATATTCCTATTTATGTAAAGAGAAAAAGTATTTATTCTGCTAGAAGTGTTAAGGAATTTTTAAGTAATATAGATGAAGATAATAGTATTGATAATATTTTAGATGATGAAATTAGAAATAAGGTTATTTCTATTCTTAATAAGTATACTTT
>CAVCHK010000094.1:0-3885 GCA_963601985.1 Paludibacteraceae bacterium | reverse complement strand
TTAGAAAGGGCTGTGAAGAGGTTGATAGTGTTATATTTTATTTGGATAGTCATGCTAAGATTTTTGATGCAATTAAGAGTTTGTATCTTAGCGATACTTCACTTGATATTAAGTCTCTTACTACTTATTTAATTAGTATTGATAAAATTAATGAAGTAGGTGGGGTTGAGTATTTGAATGAGGTTGTTAATTCTGTAGCTACGGGAGCTAGTATTGATTATTATATTGATTTGGTTAGTGAGAAGTATACTCTTAGAAAAATGATTGAGGTAGCAACTGGTATTGTTACTAAGGCTACTAATCAGGATAATTCTGCTACTGATACTATTGATGAGGCTGAAAAGGAGATTCTTAATATTTCTAAATTTAGAAAAACTAGTGAATTTAGAAAGGTGCAGGATGTTCTTATTAAGGCTCAAAGTGATTTGGAGATGCTTGCTAAGAATGGTGGTAAAATTAATGGTCTTACTACTGGATTTGGGGAGCTTGATGCGCTTACCGAAGGACTTCATCCAACACAGCTTATTATTATAGCTGCTAGACCTGCTGTTGGTAAAACGGCATTTGCTCTTAATTTGGCACTTTCTGCTGCGAAAAGTACTAAAAAAAATATTGCTATTTTTTCTCTTGAGATGCCTGCTGAACAACTTATTATGAGAATGATTAGTTCTCTTGGTCAGATTGATAATAAAAAGCTTAGTACTGGTAAGCTTTTGAATGATGATTGGAAAAGGTTTAATGAAGCTATTAGTATACTTTCTGATACGAATATTTTCTTTCATGATGCTGGTGGTGTAACTCCTAGTGAAATTAAGGCTAAATGTAGGAGACTTGCTACTCAAGGAGAAGGTCTTGGGCTTGTTATAATTGACTATTTACAGCTTATTGATTCTTCTTCTAAGTATTCTGGTTCTAGGCAACAAGAGGTATCGGAAATATCAAGAGCTCTTAAAACTATGGCTTTGGAGCTTGAAGTTCCTGTTATTGCTCTTTCTCAGCTTTCTAGAAATGTTGAGAAAAGAGAGGATAAAAAACCTGTTCTTAGTGATTTAAGGGAATCTGGTTCTATTGAGCAGGATGCTGATATTGTAGCGGCACTTCATGCACCTGAGGTAGAAACTGTAGTTGGAGATGAGGTTCCTAATCCTATACAGCTTATTATATTGAAACATAGGAATGGTCCTACTAAGACTATTGATTTGTTATTTAAAAAGAAAACGTCTACGTTTTTATCTATAAAAAGGGATGGTGGTAATTGATGGGGAATAGTAATAATTTGAGTTTTGGTCTTATTATTTTTACTATTTTTCTTTGCTTTTTTGCTTTTTTGTTTGGGTTTCATAAGAGTATTAATAGTGAACCGATGGTAGTTTATTCTGTTTACTTGGATGGTAATACTGTTGGTACTCTTGCTTCTCGTGATAGTTTTGAGGAATTTATTAATACTAAAGAAGAGGAACTTAAAAAGAAGTTTAATGTTGATACTGTTTATACTCCTAAGGGTGTTGAGATTAAGAAAAATATTACTTATAATGCTTCTGTTAATAGTAATGAGGATATTTATAATAAGATTATTAGTAATAAGAAGTTTACTGTTAAGGGTTATGAGATCACGATTGTTGGGGAAGATACGCAAGATGATGTTACTACGCAGACTGTTACGAAGTTATATGTTTTGTCTAAAGATATTTTTGATGAGGCTGTTGTTGATACTATTAAGGCTTTTGTTGATGAAGATGATTATGAGAAATTTCTTAGTGGTACACAGGATGAAATTAAAGAACTTGGTAGTATGATTGAGAATATTGATTTGGGAGAGACTATTACTTATAAAGAGACTTATATTCCTACTGATGAGAATATTTTTGTTGATTCTCAAGAACTTAGTAAATATCTTTTATATGGTACTTTAGATGAACAGGAGACTTATAAGGTTAGTAGTGATGATACGATAGAGTCTATTGCTAATAGTCATAAACTTAATGTTAAGGAGTTTTTGATTGCTAATCCTGAGTTTACTAGTGAGAATAATTTGTTATATGAGAATCAGATTGTACATGTTGGTCTTATTAAGCCTATTATTTCTGTTGTTGTAGATATTCATAGTGTAGCTGAAGAAGAAAGGGAATATGATACTGAAATTCAGTATGATTCTAGTCAGTATGTTGGTTATCAGGAGACTATTAAAGATGGAGAAAATGGTTTATATAAGGTAACTAGAAAAAGTCAATATATTAATGGTCAACTTGTTTCTGGTACTATTGCTAATTCTACTGAGATCAAGCCCGCTGTTAATAAGGTTATTGTTAAGGGTGAAAAATATGCTCCTAATATTGCTGACTTGTCTTATTGGAGTTGGCCTACTGAAAGACCTTATACTATTACTTCTTATTTTGAATATCGTTGGGGTTCTTTTCATAAGGGTATTGATATTTATGTTGGTTATGGTTCTCCTATATATGCTTCTAATAATGGTGTTGTTTATAAGACTGGTTCTGGATGTACTCCTGGTTATATTGGTTGTAATGGTAGACAGGGTAATTATGTAATTATTAACCATAATGCTGGTGGATATTATACTGTATATATGCATATGAAAGAGTTTTATGTATCTGAAGGTCAAACGGTAGCTAGGGGTCAAAAAATTGGGACAATGGGAAATACTGGCGAGGTTTATCCTGTTCCTACGTCATCTAATCCTTATGGTGGTACGCATTTGCATTTTGAGGTTAGAGTAGGTGGAGCATATGGGACTAGTATTAATCCTCTGGGTATTTTCTAATGAGAGTTAGTGTTTTATCTTCTGGTAGTAAGGGCAATACTACTTATGTTGAGACTGATTGTGCTAAGATATTAATTGATATTGGTAATACTGCTAAATATGTAAAGGATAAACTTGAGGAATTTAAGGTAGATCCTAATGATCTTGATGCTATTCTTATAACACATACGCATCAGGATCATGTTAAGGGTCTTAAGGTATTTGAGAAGAGATATAATACTTTGGTTTATGTTAGTGATATTATGCTTAAGAGTTTGAGTTATTTGGAAAATTATAAATTATTAGAGGATAGTTTTGATATTAAGGATATTCATGTTGATATGTTTAAGACTAGTCATGATACTGAGGATTCTAAGGGTTATGTAATTAGTGATGTTAATAGTTCAATTGTGTATATTACTGATACTGGTTATATTAATCGTAAGTATTTTGATTTGCTTAGTAATAGGGATTTATATATTATGGAGTCTAATTATGATACTCAGATGTTACTTGATGGTAAGTATCCTTTTCATCTTAGACAGAGAATTTTATCTGATAAAGGTCATTTATCTAATTATGATTCTGCTTTGTATTTGAGTTCTTTTATTGGTGATAATACTAAGTATATATTGCTTGCTCATTTATCTGAGGAGAATAATACTGAGGAGATAGCTTATAATACTTTAATTAAGAGACTTGGTAATGATAATAGGGTTTTTCCAAATATTATTATATCTAAACAGGATAAAGAAACGGAGCTTATTAAATTATGATAAAAGTTATTTGTGTTGGAAAAGTAAAAGAGGGGTATTTGAGAGATGGTATTTGTGATTATTTAGGTAGAATTAGTAAATATCATAAAATTGATATTATTGAGGTTAGTGATTCTAATATTAAAGAAGAGAGGGATAGGATAATTAAGTATATTGGTGATAGGGATTATGTTATTACTTTAGAGATAGATGGAAACTTTATTGATTCTGTATCTTTTGCTAATAAGATTGATAAAGTATTTATTACTAATTCTAATATTACTTTTATAATTGGTGGTTCTTATGGTCTTCATAATGATATTAAGGATAGGTCTAATTATAAATTATCTTTTTCTAAGTTTACGTTTC
>CAVCHK010000093.1:0-2274 GCA_963601985.1 Paludibacteraceae bacterium | reverse complement strand
GAGCAAGTCCTAATAATTATATATATTTTAATTGCTCTGATTATTCTAATCAAAGTGACTCTACTTGTGAGAAGTGGAGAATAATTGGAGTATTCAATAATCAAGTAAAGATAATGAGAAATGAATCCGTAGGAGAATATTCATGGGACAATAAAGGCGGAACTGATTGTGACAATGATTGGGCAGAAGCAACTTTAATGAAAATGCTAAACGCTGGATATGAGAATGAATTGGTTACTGGAATATATGTTGGAGGAAGCCTATATTATAATAGAAAGTCTGGCTTTTGGTATAATGGCAGTTCTAGTTCGTTGGATTTGTGTGATTTTACTAGTACTGGAATAAAAAATGATACTACAAAAAATTTAATAGCAGAAGTAACATGGAATCTTGGTGGATGGAATACTACGAGCGTATACTCGAATGAAATATACGGCTATGAAAGAGGAACTGAAGTATATTCAGGAAACAGTACAACATGGACAGGTAAAATAGCTCTTCCATATTCTTCTGACTATGGATATGCTGCAGATTTTAATAAATGTTCGGTGAACTTATCTAGATATGGTGATATACCTGCCGGAAATGGGTGCAATAGCACTGATTGGATGAATTCTATTAATGGCTTTTCATGGATATTAGCTCATTATACCAAACATCCTTCGAGTGTGTGGTATATCGCGAACGGTATTGATTCAAGCATTGGTTATAATGCTTATGATGCACAAGGCGTCGTGCCAACTTTATTTCTATCTTCTTCTGCTATAATCGAATCAGGAGAAGGAAGCAGTACGAACCCATACAAACTCACACCTTAGACAAATACTTTCTCACATAATATATATGATGTAATGTTACTATAACTATATTTAATATAGTAGATATTACTAAACTATATAATCCAATTTTTAATAGACTTAAAACTGCTAAACTTAAAACTCTTACTATACCACCATATAAAGTTCCTCTCATGGCTACTTTAGCATATCCCATTCCAATTAATGCACTAGTAAGAGGAGCTTGAATATAATGAAGAAGAAAGAATGGAGAAGTTAACATTATATATTCTAATCCTAAATTTGTATTATATACTAGTTTTAAAGGTATCTCTGGAATAAACATAAATATTAATGTAGCTGGAACACCTATCAATAAAGAAAATAAAATAGCCTGTTTTATTTTCTTTTTAGTATATCCATAATTCTTATTACTATAACTATTAGATACTACAGGCAATATAGCAGAAGAAATAGCTAAAGTAAAGAAAGAAGGTAGTAGTAATAAAGGATATACATAACCATTAATAACCCCATATTCAAGCGTTATATAATCCTTAGAATAACCAATAGATTTAAGAATATTAGTAAGTATTATAGGCTCTAAAAAATATGTAATAGAACCTATTAATCTTGCTCCAGTATTAGGAAGTGATATATCAAATACTTCTTTTAATAATTTATTATCTCTACTTAAATCTTCTCTAGTTATTTTTTCTTTAGGAAGAAATAACATAAGAATCACTATTGATAATCCTTCACTTATTATATTTATTAGTACTACTGTTGTAATAGCGGTAACTAAAGAGTATCTAAGCATATAAGATACTAATGTTACAGTAAGTACTAATCTTGTTATTTGTTCTATTATATTTGATAGAGTTATTGGAAATACTTTTTCTTTCCCAAAGAAATAACCTTTTATTATACTTGATATAGTTATAAATGGTAGAGTTAATCCTATAGCTATTAAAGGATAATATAAATTTGCATTATGTAGTAGATTATGCGCTAGATATGGTGATATTATTAATATTATTAGTATTAATATAATATCATATATTAATATTATCATTGTAGTAGGTATAATTATTTTCCTGCTACTCCTTTTTCTTTCTGATACTAGTTTCGTAATAGCGGTAGGTACTCCTAAATTACATAAAGTAATAAATAGATTAAATGTTGGTAATACTAACATATATAATCCTATACCTGTAGGACCTATAACTCTAGTTAATACTATTTTTATTATCATACCAAGTATTTTAGTAATAAATCCTCCAATAATAAGAATAATTGTTGATTTTATAAATTTATTTTTCATAATAATATATATGAAAGAATAATATAAAAAATAATAAAAAATATTTATCTATATATAATAATAGTAAAAAGTTATTTCACTCAAACGAAATAATTATTAAAAATAAAAAGCTATTTTGTTCAAGCAAAATAACGTTACAAATTAGATAATTAGTTATATAATGTAATTGAGGTG
>CAVCHK010000092.1:0-8304 GCA_963601985.1 Paludibacteraceae bacterium | reverse complement strand
CTTTGTTATAAAGTATTTTATTTTATAAAAAGTCCATACATTTATGTATGGAACTTTATGACGACTTAGAGCTTCTAAAGTTTTCTAAGTACCAATCAATGTCAATATACCATATTTACTATCAATAGTCAATATCGTTAATTTATATTATTCCAACTTGAAGCCACGTCTTTAGAGTTATAAAGTTAAGAAGACAAGAAAAACTAGTTTTCATTAATCTTCATTTACTTTTTTTAATTCTTCTAAAAAACGATCCTTTAATTCTGGATATATACTATAAAAATTGTTTATATCATATCCGTTTTTATACCATTTAAATACTTTAGGAATTAAGTCACTATTATTTATTGGAATATAATCAGGTCTGTTTGGATATAAATATAATTTTATTAATCCATCTTTATCTAGCTTAATTAATTCATTATAGACATTATCTATATATTCAGAAGATATAACTTTTTCATCTCTATCACTTACTACTTCAGCAGACCATCCTGTTTGATTTTCTTTAAAATTAGATGCATCTAATTTATAAATATATCCTGAATTATTGAATATTGCTTTGAACATGCCAGGTTTTCTTTCTACTAATTCTACTGGATAATCTTTTCCATCTCCAGATAATGAATAAAATAAGTCACTTCCTTGTTTTGATAGAAAAATTGTTGCTACCTCCTTCGAATGACAAGCATATACCCACTTTTTCATATGAGTACTTTTATATTTCTTTATTACTTCTAAATTAGAAATATTACTACCATGATATACATATCTCAACTTTATCACTACCTTTAATTAAAACTTTCACAAAAATTATATCATATTAATTATAATAACACAATTGTTGTTATATCTTATATAGTAAAAGAGAATGATTTTACTCATTCCCTTTTACATTATACTAATTCTAAAATAACTTCTAGAGCATTATCTCCTTTTCTTTCAGTCATTTTAATAATTCTAGTATAACCACCATTACGATCTTTATATCTAGGTGCTAATTCATTAAATACTTTATTAACACATTCATTATCATTATGTAAAAATGCAAGTGCTAATCTTCTTGATACTAAAGTACCTTTTTTACCATAAGTTACCATTCTATCAAAGCATTTTCTTACTTCTTTAGCTCTGGTTTCAGTAGTAACTATTCTTTCATTTAGAATAAGTTGTTTAGTCAAAGTAGCTAACATACTTCTTCTATGTTTATTATCTCTTCCTAACTTTCTATAAGCCATAATTACCTCCTTATATTAATTGTTGTCATCTCTAAAAGATAATCCCATATCTTTTACTTTATCCATAACTTCTTTTAATGATTTTTTACCTAAGTTTCTAATCTTCATCATTTCATTTTCAGATTTTTCAGTTAAATCTCTAAGTGTTAAAATATTAGCTCTCTTTAAACAATTATAAGCTCTTACAGAGAAATCTAAATCATCAATAGAAGTCTCAAGTATTTTAACATTAGGATCTTCACTCTTAGAAATCATTAAACCAGTTTCATCTGCGATAGAATTAAGTTCAGTTAAAACTTCAAAATGTTCAATCAAGATTCTTGATGCAAGAGCAAGTGCTTCTTCAGGTAAAATCGAACCATTAGTCCAAACTTCTAAAATAAGTTTATCAAAATTATTATTTTGTCCTACTCTAGCAGTTTCAACTTCATAATTAATTCTTTCAATTGGAGAATAAAGACTATCAATAGCAATTGTATTAACTTTATTTTTATCTCCTTGTAATAATTTCTTATTTTCATCCGCCACAGTATAACCTCTACCAGCTCCTACTGTCATTTCCATATTAATACTTCCGCCTTCAGCTAAAGTACAAATTACTTGGTCAGGATTTAGTATTTCAATATCAGCATCTAAATCAATATCCATAGCGGTAACTACTCCAGGAGTTTTCTTAGTAAGTCTAAGAATCTTATCTTCTCCTCTAGCATGATTCTTTATTACAATACTTTTTAAATTAAGTACAATAGCAGTAACATCTTCAATTACTCCATCAATTTTTTGAAATTCATGAGCTACACCATCTATTTTTACCGAAGTAATAGCATCTCCTGGTAAAGAAGATAACATAACTCTTCTAAGTGCATTGCCTAGTGTTGTACCAAAGCCTCTTTCTAATGGTTCAAGTTCAAACTTACCATAGAAATTATCTTTAATATATTCTTTAACCTTATATTCAGGTTTTTCAAACTTTAACATCGTATGCGCTTCCTTTCTTAATTATCCACGTCTTCTTTTAGGTGGACGACAACCATTATGTGGAATTGGAGTTACGTCTGTTATTGATTCTACTTCAAGTCCAGCAGTTTGCAAACTTCTAATAGCAGCCTCTCTACCAGCACCTAATCCTTTTACTTCAACTTTAACTTTCTTCATACCAGAAGATACAGCTTCTCTACCAGCAGCTTCAGCAGCATTCCCAGCGGCAAATGGAGTTGATTTCTTACTACCTTTAACACCTTGTGTTCCAGCAGAAGCCCAACTAACTACATTTCCTTCTAAATCAGTAATAGTTACTATTGTATTATTAAATGTTGAATGGATATGAACTATACCAGCAGGAATATTCTTCTTAGTTTTTCTTTTTCTTGAATTATATTTTCCCATATTTTCCTCCTAATTATTTTTTCTTATTAGCTACAACTTTACCTTTACCCTTACGAGTTCTAGCATTTCTACTAGTTCTTTGTCCTCTTACTGGTAAATTCTTTTTGTGTCTAGTACCTTGATAAGAATTAATTTCCATCTTTGTTTTAATGTTCATGTTAACTTCTCTTCTAAGATCACCTTCAACTAGATGCTTATCAATTTCTTTTCTTATTCTAGAAAGTTCATCATCTGTTAAATCTTTAGCTTTCTTATTTAAATCAACATTAGCATTATTTAAAATTGTTTTAGATAATTTTCTTCCAATACCGTAGATATAAGTAAGAGATATTTCTATTCTCTTATCATTAGGAATATCTACACCTTTAATTCTTGCCATACTTTAATTTCCTCCTTAGATTAACCTTGTTTTTGTTTGTGTTTTGGATTTTCACAAATAACCATTACTTTACCATTTCTTTTAATTACTTTGCATTTATCGCAAATTTTCTTTACTGATGCTCTAACTTTCATTTATCATCACTCCTATTTCTTATTATATACAATACGCCCTTGTGTTAAATCATAAGGTGACATTGCTATAACCACAGTATCACCTGGTAAGATACGTATGTTGTTCATGCGCATTTTACCAGAAACATGGGCAACTACTATGTGGCCTCCATCAAGTTCAACTTTGAATTTTCCTTGTGGTAAATTATCAAGTACCAATCCTTCTGCTTCAATAAGCTCTTCTCTACTCATAACTATCATCTCCTGTTAATATTTCATAACCATCTCTAGTTACTATAATTGTATGTTCAAAGTGGGCTGATGGTTTATTATCACCTGTTACAATTGTCCAATCATCGTCAAGTAAATATACCTTCCTAGTTCCTAAGTTAAGCATAGGCTCAACAGCAATAGTCATACCTTCCTTAAGAATAACTCCACTGCCTTTTTTACCATAGTTAGGTACTTCTGGATCTTCATGAAGATTACTACCAATACCATGACCAACTAATTCTCTTACAACACCTAATCTATGCTTGTTTGCATATTCATAGATAGCATTAGAAACATCTCCCAAATGAACTCCAGCTTTTACTTTGCTAAGTCCTTCATACAAAGCCTTCTCTGTATGAATGAGTAAATACTTCTTTTCTTCTGAAATATCACCAACTGGATAACTCCAAGCAGAATCACCATGATAACCTTTATATGATGCACATATATCTAAAGTAACTATATCCCCATTCTTAAGGCGTCTCTTAGAAGGTATACCATGTACTACTTCTTCATTAACGGAAATACATATACTTTTAGGATATCCTTCATAATTTAAGCATGATGGATAAGCACCTCTACTAATAATATAGTCATGTGCCATCTTATCAAGTTCGAGAGTAGTTATACCAGGCTTTATATATGGTTTTAAATACTGATGAGTATCATAAACTATCTTACCCGCTATTCTCATAAGTGATAATTCATATTCACTCTTAATTGTAATCATTATTTAATTACCTTCTCAATTTCTTGAAATACTTCTTCACTAGATAAATTACTAACTTCAATCTTAACTAAATTATTCTTCTTCTCATAATACTCAATCAAAGGATAAGTCTCTTTCATATAAGTATCAAATCTTACAGTAAATGTATCTTTATTATCGTCTCCTCTAGTCTTAACTTCTCCTTTGCAAGAATCACATACACCTTCTACTAATGGAGAAAGTTCTTTAACATCTAGATTATAAGATAAACCACATTTACTACATACAACTCTAGATAATGCTCTTTTCATAGCAATATCTTTATCAATATCTAAAAATATTACAACTCCCATATCATATGATAATTCTTCTAATATATTATCATAAGTTTTAGCTTGTTTAATATTTCTAGGATAACCATCTAAGATATAACCTTTTTTAGCATCTTTTAAAGATAATCTTTTCTTTAATAATTTAGTAATAACATCATCACTAACAAATTCACCTCTAGCCATAGCATCTTTAATAGATATACCAATTTTAGTTTGTTTAGCAATTTCATCTCTTAATAAGTCACCAGTTGATATATGAGGAATATTATATTTTTCACATACTAAAGCTGATGCTGTTCCCTTTCCTGCAGCAGGAGGGGCAATAAATATAATATTCTTCATTTTATCTAACTCCTTTATAACTTCTATTTACAAGACTACTTTCAAGTTGTCTGCATGTTTCAATAGCAACACCTACAACAATTAATACTCCAGTACCACCAATTCTTACTGATGCTGGAAGTCCAGTAGATATAAAACTACTAAATATAATTGGAAGACCCGCTATTACAGCTATGAAAGTAGATCCTAAGAAAGTAATTCTATTTAATATTCTCTTAATATAACCCTCAGTTTCTACTCCTGGTCTAATACCTGGAATATAACCACCATTCCTATTTAGATTCTTAGCAAGTTCTTTTGGATTAATTTGCATATTTGTATAGAAATAACCAAATACAAATATAAGTATCATATATAGTACAAATCCAACAGGAGTTGAATAATCAAGATATTTACTTACAAATAAACTAAATCCTGAATCACTACCTAAGATACCCGCTATAAAAGTAGGAATAGAAAGTAATACTGATGCAAATATAACAGGCATTACTCCAGCAGAATTAATTTTAAATGGAATATAATTTTGCTTTTTACCATAACTAGATACAGATCTATTTGAATATTGAATAGGTATTCTTCTTTCAGAACACTCTTCAAATACAACACCAATAACTATAAGTAAATATAGTAATATAAATAGACTAAATCCTACTATACCAATAAATAAAGATCCTGTTCTACTAGTAACTAAAGTACTAAACGTATCAATAAACATTTTAGGTACAGTAGATATAATACCAGCCATAATAAGCAAAGAAATACCATTACCAATACCTTTTTGTGTAATCTGATCTCCTAGCCATAAAAGCAAAGCAGTACCTGCTGTTAAAATAACTGCAATTTCAATATACTCAATAGTAGAAGCATCACTTACAAAAGTAAATGCCATAGCAATACCCTGAACAAAAGCAATTGCAATACCAAGATATCTATTTATTTGATTAATTTTTTGTCTTCCTTGTTCTCCACTTTCCTTAAGTTCAGTGAAGTAAGGAACAATGTCCATTTGCAATATTCCAGTTATAATACTAGCGGAAATATAAGGCATAACACCTAGAGCAAATATTGAAAAGTTCTTAAGTGCTCCTCCACCAATAGCATTATAAAGTTCCCATAATCCTAAACTAGATATAGCTCCTTCAGTTCCTGGTACTGGAATAGTAGTACCAAGAGCAAATATTAGTAGTCCTATTAAGGTAAAACTAATTCTCTTCCTAATATCTTTATTTTTAGGACTAAAGATTAATTTTAGATTTTTAAACATCTAAATCACCTCAGTTTTTCCACCAATATTTTCTATCTTTTCTTTACTAGTCTTAGTAAATGCATTAACCTTTACAGTAAGCCTCTTAGTAAGTTCTCCATTTCCTAAAACTTTAACACCATCTAATTCTTTTTTGATAAGTCCTACTTCTTTAAGTAAGTTAATATCCACTACAGTTCCATCTTCAAATCTATTTAAATCTGAAACATTTACAGTACTATATACTGTTCTAAAATTATAATTGTTGAATCCTCTTTTTGATAATCTTCTAAATAATGGTAACTGACCTCCTTCAAAACCAGGTCTTACTCCGCCACCACTTCTAGCATTTTGTCCTTTTTCACCTTTACCACTAGTCTTACCAGTACCAGAACCTTGTCCACGACCAACTCTTTTTCTAGCTTTAACAGAACCCTCTAATGAGTTTAATTCATGTAATTTCATTATCTCAACTCCTCAACTTTCTTATCTCTTAAATAAGCAACATGACTTGGAGACTTTTGCATTTTTAAAGCATTAAGAGTAGCTCTAGCAGCATTAATCTTAGTACTAGATCCTTGACTCTTAGAAAGAACATCTTTAACACCAGCAAGCTCTAGTACATCTCTAACTGGACCACCAGCTTTAACTCCAGTACCTTCCTTAGCAGGTTTAAGCATAACTCTGCATGCTCCTTCTTTAACAATGATATCATGTGAAATAGTTCTATTATCAATTAGACCAACTTTAATTAAATTTTTACTTGCAGCTTGTGTAGCCTTTTTAACTGCATCTGGCATTTCTTTAGCCTTACCAGTTCCAAGACCAACCATACCTTTTCTATTTCCTACTACTACAGTAGCAGCAAATCTGAATTGACGTCCACCTTTAACAACTTTAGTTACCCTTTTAATTTCAATAACCTTATCTTCTAAATCAGATTTAGGTTTATTAGGTCTATTATTGTTTCTAGGTCTTTTTTTATCGAATTTACGGTTGTTTTCTACTCCTTCAACCTTTTTCTTATCTTCGTTCATTCTTTTTCCTCCTAGCGCCTTAGAATTCTAATCCGTTTTCACGTGCAGCTTCTGCAAGAGCTTTAACACGTCCATGATAAAGATATCCACCTCTATCAAATACAACGGTATTAATTTTAGCTTTCTTAGCTCTCTTTGCAATTTCAGCTCCGATTACTTTAGCAGCTTCTACATTACCACCATTTTTGATTTTTAAATCTCCTTCTTTAGTAGTAGCAGAGGCTAAAGTAACACCTTTAACATCATCAATGATTTGAGCTTCAATATTTGCATTAGATCTGAAGACACATAATCTAGGTCTTTCACTAGTACCAGATAAATTTTCTCTGATTCTCTCGTGTCTTACTTTTCTCATTTCATTTTTTGAAACTTTCTTTATCATATAGAATCTCCTTTACTTATTATTTAGAAGCTTTCTTTCCTTCTTTACGACGAATTACTTCACCTTTATACTTAATACCTTTTCCTTTATAAGGCTCAGGTTTTCTAACCTTCCTTATATTAGCAGCAAATTCACCGATTTTTTCTTTATCAATACCAGATAATTCTATTTCAGTATTACTAATGCCTTTAACAGTAATACCATCTGGTACTTCCATAACTACAGGATGAGAATAACCAGCATTAATAGTAAGCTTATTTCCTTGTGGATTAAACTTATAACCAACACCAACAATTTCTAATCCTTTAGTATAACCTTCACTAACACCAATAATCATATTACTAATATTAGCATTAGTAGTTCCATGCATAGCATGAGTAAATTTATCATCTTTAAGCATTGTTACAACAACGCCTTCTTCACTTACTTTTACTTCAATATTCTTAACTAAATTTAAAGTAAGTTCTCCTTTAGGTCCTTTTACTGTAACAACATTATTTTCTACATTAACATTAACATTCTCAGGAATAGATAAAACTCTTTTACCAATACGGCTCATTTATTTCACCTTACCATACATAAGCAATTACTTCTCCACCTAAAGATAATTTTCTTGCTTCTTTATCAGTCATAATACCTTTAGATGTAGATATAATAGCAATTCCTAAACCATTTAAAACTGTTGGAAGTTCTTCAGCTTTAGCGTAAACTCTAAGTCCTGGTTTTGAAATTCTCTTAAGTCCTGTAATTACTCTTTCTTTATTTTTATATTTTAAAGTTAATGTTATTGCAGCTTGAACGCCTTCATTGTTCACACTATAATCTTCAATAAATCCTTCATCTTTTAAAATTTTAGCTATTTCTAATTTT
>CAVCHK010000091.1:0-6369 GCA_963601985.1 Paludibacteraceae bacterium | reverse complement strand
AAAAATTGATCGCTTTTGAAATACAATTTAATCCATGGGCTGTAAATAGTTACAGACAAATGAAATAATTTGTCTTTTTGTATTGTGAAATTGGTATTTTATATGGTATAATTAGTATGTACTGAACATAACTGGTGGTGATTTTATTATGGAAAGTAAGTATAATATGACTAAAGATGATAATATATTTTTTGCAAAGAGAAAATTAATAGATAATCTTTATAAAAGTGCTAATTTAGAGGGTATAGCAGTTACTTTTGCCGATACTGTGGCATTTATTAATAATGTTAATACCGGTAAGATATCTATTGATGATATGCTTAAACTTAAGGGACTAAAAGATTCTTGGGAGTATGTTTTAAATACTATAGATAATGATTTAACAATGGATTATATTAAAAAAATACATTTCGAAATATGTAAAGGCCAAAATACCCGACCTTTAGGAGAATACAGAGATAGAGGCGTAGGTATAACAGGAACGTCATATAGACCTAAATTACCTAGTGAATGTGATTATGCTAAAGAATTAGAAGAAATTAAAAAGATAGTTAATCCATTAGAAAGAAGCATAACTTTGTTTTGTTGGATACAACGCAGTCAAATGTTTTTAGATGGAAATAAAAGGGTAGCTAATTTAGTAGCTAATAAAGAAATGATAAGAACTGGTCAAGGTATTTTGGCTGTACCAGTAGAAAAAATAGGTGAATATTTTACTGTTTTGATTTCCTTTTATGAGAGTAATGATTATACTAATATTAAACAATGGATATATGATAATTGTATTGATGGTATTAATGAATAGACCTAGAGAGATTTTTCTCTCTTTTTCTATTTTATTGGTAAAATAGTTGATTGGCACATCTATTGTAGGGTTTTAAAAAATCACATTTTATGTTATTATATTAATGGATGTGATTTTCTAACCAACTTGGCGGAAGGTTATTGCTATTTATTATGGCACAGAAAATGCATCCTTTTTATTTTTTTTACTCACATTAATAGACTTTTCGTTAGAAATTTGGTACAATATAGGAACAAAGAAGGTATAAAAGATGAAGAGAAGTGAAGTTGATAGAGAGAAGTTATCTCCTATGATGAGGCATTATGTTGAACTTAAAGATAAATATGAGGATACTATTATATTATATAGATTAGGGGATTTTTATGAGATGTTTTTTGAGGATGCTTTGGTTGTTTCACATGCTTTAGAACTTACTTTAACTGGTAAAAGTGCAGGGCTTGAAGAGAGGGTTCCTATGTGTGGTATACCTCATCATGCAGCGGAAATATATATTGATAAACTTATTAAAAGTGGATTTAAAGTGGCTATTTGTGAACAACTTGAGGATCCTAAAAGTGCTAAAGGTATAGTAAAGAGAGATATAGTAGAGGTTATATCTTCTGGTACTATTATTAATGTTAATTCTTTGAATGAGAAGGAAAATAATTATATTGGTAGTTTATATGATTTTGGATATGGATATGCTCTTACTTATTCGGATATTACTACGGGAGAAGTTTATTCTATGCTTCTTAATTCTATTGATATTGTATATAAACTATTATCTTTAGAGATTAAAGAGGTTATTGTTAATAAGGAATTTGATAGGAATATTTTATCTAAAATTAAGAATGAAAAGATACCTGTAACAATAGTGGATAATTATTTAGATGATATGTATTGTGATATTTATAGTGATATTAGTGATGAGAGAATTATTAAATCTATTAAGTTATTACTTTATTATTTGAGATTAGAACAGAAAAGGGAATTATCACATTTTCAGAAGGTTATTATTAAAAATGATGATGCTACTTTGATTATGGATATTCATACTAAGAGAAATTTAGAACTTACGGAATGTCTTAGGACTAAAGAGAGAATGTATTCTTTACTTTGGCTTCTTGATAATACTAAGACCGCTATGGGAAGTAGAAGGCTTAAGTATTTTATTTTGAATCCTTTAGTTAGTATGGATATGATTAATAAGAGATATAATGTTGTTTCTAAGTTGCTTGAGGAGTTTATTTTAACTGATGAATTAAGACATGACTTATATTCTGTATATGATTTGGAAAGGCTTTGTGGTAGAATTTCTTTTGGTTCCGCTAATGGGAGGGATTTACTACAGCTTAAGACTTCTTTAGGAGTGCTTCCTAGTATTAAAGAGAAGATTAATGCTATTGGTTTTTATGATGATATTGAACCACTTAGTGAACTTTATAATTTACTTGATAGTTCTATTAATGAAGATGCTCCTGTTGGTCTTAAAGAGGGTTTTCTTATTAAAAGTGGTTATTCTAAGGAACTTGATGAACTTAAGAATTTAAGTAAGGGTGGTAAAGATTTTATTAGTAATTTTGAGAAAGAAGAGAGGGAAAGAACTGGTATTAAGTCTTTAAAGGTTGGTTTTAATAAGGTATTTGGTTATTATATTGAGGTTAGTAATTCTTATTTATCGATGATTAGTGATGATATGGGTTATATTAGGAAGCAGACGCTTTCTAATTGTGAGAGGTTTATTAATCCGATACTTAAGGAGAAAGAGGATTTGATTTTATCTAGTGAGGATAAGATTATTAATTTGGAATATAATTTATTTGTGGAAATAAGGGATAAGTGTAAGGGGTATATTGATATTTTACAGAAGAATGCTAAGGTTATTAGTGAGATTGATGTTTTACAGTCTTTTGCTTATGTTAGTGAGAAGTATAATTATACGAGACCTACTTTGAATAGTAATAATGAGATTAGGGTTATTTCTTCTCGTCATCCGGTAGTAGAGAGGGTTCTTTGTGATAGTGAGTATGTTCCTAATGATATTGTTATGGATAATAATACGGATATTATTCTTATTACTGGTCCTAATATGGCTGGTAAGAGTACTTATATGAGACAACTTGGTATTATTGCTATTATGGCACAGATTGGTTGTTTTGTTCCTGCTAATGAGGCTAATTTGCCTGTATTTGATAAGATATTTACAAGAATTGGGGCAAGTGATGATTTGGTAAGTGGTGAATCTACTTTTATGGTTGAGATGATGGAAGCATCAAGGGCTATTAGGGGTGCTACTAAAAATAGTCTCATTTTATTTGATGAACTTGGTCGTGGTACTGCTACTTATGATGGTATGAGTTTAGCAGAGGCTATCTTGGAGTATATTGCTAAAAAGATTAAATGTAAGACTCTTTTTTCTACTCATTATCATGAGCTTACAGATATGGAAAATAATCTTCCTAATTTGAGAAATAAACATGTATCCGCTATTGAGGATGGTGGTAATATTATTTTCTTACATAAGGTTAAGGATGGATCAGTAGATAAAAGTTATGGTATTAATGTTGCTATGCTAGCGGGTCTTCCTAGTGAGGTTATTGATAGGGCTAATGTTATATTAAGGGAATATGAGAGTAAGAATGATAACTGTACTAGTAAAAGGAAGAAAAATAATGATAATTCTTTTCAATATAGTCTACCTCTTGATTTTGAAGTGAAAAAGAGTGAGGTAGAGGAAGAAATTAAAAAGATTGATGTTTTTAATATTACTCCTATGGAAGCTATTAATATTCTTAGTAAGTTAAAAGATAAAATAAAATAGAGTTACTATGATATGTAATTCTATTTTTTAAATAATTCGCTATGACTGTTTGTTTCTACTAAAAGTAATATAAGTTTATCATCAGTATATTTATAAATAAGTAACCAATCGAGTTTGATAAATCTTTATTATTTATTAAACTATGGTCTTTATATTTTTCTTCTAATGTGATTCCATTAGATAAATTTTTAACAATATATCTTTATTTTGTTTAATAATTTTTTTGTGTAGTGAAATTCATACTTGCTTTTACTCATTTAAAATAATTCATCTATATTGTGATAACTCTTACTTTTAATTTCTCCATTTTCAATTTTCTTTGCTTCCTTTAAAGCTTTTTTAAGTTCTCTAGTTGGTTTAGGGTTTTTTAGTTTAAATGGTATACCGCTAACATTTATTGACTTTCTTAAGAATAAGTTAATAATCATCTCCTCTTTGTAATAATTATATCAATTAATGTAGATGATTCCAGCATATTAACTACATATTATCTATAATAATATTATATGTAAAAATGTGATAATGATTTAAAAAGTATTGATATAAAGATAAAAATAAATTATAATTTATTTAGGTGATGGAAATGAGAGAGCTTAATAAAAAGGGGTTTACTTTGATAGAATTATTAGCGGTATTGGTTATTTTAGTTATTATTATGTCGATAGCTATACCTAGTATTACTTCTTCAGTAGAGAGAAGTAAGGATAAACAAAAGAAAGAGGTTATTAATATTGCTAAGGCACAAGCTGAATTGTATTTGGATAAGAATAAGAATTCTTTAACTAGTGGTAGTATTATTACTATAAATAAGCTTGTTTGTGATGGGTATTTGACTTTAGAAGATGTTAAAGATCCTACTAATGAAAAATATGCAGTTAACGTTAGTTTTGTGGTTGGAAGTAATAATACTTTGACTATAAGTGAACATGATGGATATGGTATTGAGATTAGTACATTTAATGATGATAGTTGTTCATAAATTAAATTTAGAAAGATGGGATTAAGATGAAAGTTATATTAATTAAGTATGGTGAACTTACTACTAAAGGGGATAATCGTAAGTATTTTATTAATGTTTTATATAATAATATTAAAAGAGCATTAGAGGGATATAATGTTAATATTGTTAAGAATAGGGTACGTATGTTTATTGAGACTGATGATGATGTTATGGAAATTGTTGATATTCTTAAGAATATATTTGGTATTCATAGTATAGTTATTGCTACTAGGGTTAATACTAATATTAGTGAAATAGAAGATAATGTAATAGAAGTAGTAAAAGAAAATGATTTTAATACTTTTAAAGTAGAAACTAAAAGGGCTGATAAGTCTTTTCCTATTGATAGTATGGATTTTTCTAGGAGGATTGGTAGTTTAATACTTAAGAATATTTCTAATATAAGTGTAGATGTTCATAATCCTGATTATTTATTAAAAATTGAAATAAGAGAGGATTATACGTATATATATCATAAAGAAGTTAAGGGTCAAGGTGGTTATCCTGTTGGTGTAGCTGGAAATGGTCTTCTTATGTTATCAGGAGGAATTGATTCCCCAGTAGCGGGATATCTTGCTATGAAAAGGGGAATCAGGGTTGATTGTATTTATTTTGAGTCACCTCCACATACTAGTGAGATGGCTAAAAATAAAGTTAAGTATTTAGTGGAAAAACTTACTAAATATAATCCGGATATTACTTTATATGTAGTACGTTTTACGGATATTCAAGAAGAGATATATAAAAATATCACTCCTACATATATGATAACCATTATGAGGAGAATGATGTATAGAATAGCTTCTAAAATTATGGAAAATAATTCTTATTTATGTCTTATTAATGGTGAGAGTGTTGGTCAAGTTGCTAGTCAAACTTTGACTAGTATGAGTGTTATTAATAGTGTTACTAATAAGGTTGTTATTAGACCTGTTGCTTGTCTTGATAAGATTGAAATTATGGATATTGCTAGAAAGATTGATACTTATGAAACTTCTATTCTTCCTTATGAGGATTGTTGTACTATTTTTGTTCCTAAGCATCCTGTTATTAATCCTAATTTAGAGTTATCTATAGAATATGAAAATAGTTTTGATTATAATAAGTTAATAGATGAGGCTATTAATAATATAGAGATAATTAAAATTAATAGTAATTATAATGAATTTGATATATAGTAAAAATTACCAGTAATTTATTAGTATTAAATTTACAATATTTCACAACCTATTAGTGTAGGAGGTGAAATGATAATGAGTAATAGTAATAATAACAAAATGGTAGTTCCAGGATCTAAACAAGCTATTGATAGAATGAAATATGAAATAGCTAATGAATTTGGTGTTAACTTAGGACCTGATTCAACTTCTAGAGCTAATGGTTCAGTTGGTGGAGAAATTACTAAGAGATTAGTTCAGTTAGGTCAAAATCAACTTAGTGGTTCTAATTATCAAAATAAATAAGTTGTTTATATAAAAAAGAGTCTCATAATGAGACTCTTTATTTTGAAATAATAAAACAAGAGACTGACCCCCTTAAGGAACAGTCTCTCAAAAAGAATAAAAAGGGGTTGGCTAGTGTGATACTAGCACCAATTCGCCTAAATCGAACTGGTGATTAATATAATAATCGATGTTTGATGTTTTGTCAATAGATTAAATAAAAAAAGTTGAAAAAAGTTTTGTTTTTGAATAATTTGTTTAAAATTGGTAACTATTTACAGCCCATGGATTAAATTGTATTTCAAAAGCGATCAATTTTTCT
>CAVCHK010000090.1:0-7064 GCA_963601985.1 Paludibacteraceae bacterium | reverse complement strand
CTACTAATCTTTCTTTCACTAAGCTTATCAATAAAATTAAGAGACTCATTCAAATAATTATACAAATTATCCTCATATACAGGAAGTAACGATCTAGGAAGAATAACCAAAAGAGAAATAATAACAATAACTACAATTAAAATACATATAAACAATAACTGTTCAGTTAAAGTAGGTTTTTTCATAATAATCTATAACCATACCCATATATAGTATTAATATCTAAAAGAGGCATTTTCTTTCTTAATCTACGAATCAAATCATCCACTACTCTATCAGTTCCAAAATAATTCTCTCCCCAAATGTTGTTTAAAATATCATCCCTAGAGAAAGACTTTTGCCTATTAGTCAAAAACATATAAAGTAAATCAAACTCTAAAGTAGTAAGATTAATATTAATATCATTATAAAGAACCATTCTCTTCTCTACATCAATAACATAATCTTTATAAATAATATTCTGTTTATCTTTAGCATATACTCTTCTTATAATATTGTTAACCCTAAGAACCAATTCCTTAGGAGAATAAGGCTTAGTAATATAATCATCACTACCAAGTTCTAGTCCAATTATCTTATCAAGTTCTTTATCCCTAGCAGAAGTAAATATAACAGGAACATCAATATTAAGTTCACGTATCTTCTTAATAATATCATAACCACTAATATCATCACCAAGCATAATATCAAGTATCCATAAATGATATTCATTATTAATATCTGAAATAGCATCCTTCCCATTATAATAACTAGTAACCTCATAACCCTCTTTCTCTAAATAAGTTCTAATAAGATTATTCAAATCCTTCTCATCCTCAACAAGAGCTATCTTACGCATATTATCACTTCCTATACATATAGTATATCACAAAATTAATATTTTGTCTTAATCATCTATCACCTCTTTTCTGATATAATTATATTACTTATAAATGTATTAATTATCAAATAATTATGGTAAATTATGGGATATATAAATATACTAATAATGGTGATATATATGCAATATGAAAAAATATTATTAGATTATACCACTCTAGAACCATATATAGATAATAAAACCCTAAATCTGCACTATAACGCTCATTACAAAGGATATACCGATAATCTAAACAAATATCTAAAAAAACAAAACTATGATTATAAATATAACCCTATATATTTAGCAAAAAATATAGATATCCTTCCTATGAAAGATAGAGACGAAATACTATTTAATCTAGGAGGCTATCTAAATCATAGTCTATATTTCTATACACTAACAGATAAAAAGAAAAACATTCCTACCCCATTCATAGAAATACTAAACAAAAATTTTATATCTTATGACAATTTCCAAAAAGAATTCATAGATAAGGCATTAAATATCAAAGGAAGCGGTTATACCTTTTTAGTACTCAATAAAAATAATAAACTAAGAATAATAAATACATCTAATCAAGACACACCATACTATTATGGTTTTACTCCAATTATGACAATAGACGTCTGGGAACATGCCTACTATCTAAAACATTATAATAAAAGAAAAGATTACCTAGAAGAAATATTTAATATTATAGACTGGGATAAAGTATATAACTTGTATTTATTAAATACCACTAAAAGTACATAGTACTTTTTTATTTTATGTAAAATAAAAAAGACAACCTAAGTCATCTTTTAATATTAGCCTAAGAATGTAGCAGAAACTTTACCACCAGTACCACCGGCTAATGAGATTGTACCTTTATAAGTACCAAGTACATTTTTAGTATCACTAGCATTTTGAGCAGCATCCGTATCGTTAACAATATATACCATTAAATAATAATAGTAATCAGTGTTAGCAGTCATACCAGCTTTACGTATTGAAGCATTAGTAGTAGCAAAATTATCACCACTATCTACAATACTATTACCTGCCATAGTATAAGTAGTCGAACTACTTGTTGCACCATCTGCAGCCTGATAAATTACCCATTTCCAAGATTTAGTATCTTTTGGAGCAGTACCTGTAAATTCCATTGATGCAAGATTAAGTTCAACAGCATCTAAAGTAGTTGTTGATTTAACATGAATTTGATATAAATGACATCCTGCATAACCTTTAGATACACATTGTGCACCAACAGCAGCATTAATAGCAGTGGCACTATTAGTTATATCAGATGGAACAAGTCCAGCTCCAGCATCAGCATTGCTACCATCATAAATAACATCAACTTCAGCAGTTAAGGCACCAGAAATATCTTGTGTACCACCAGTAATTTGATCTCCAGTTACATCTGCACTAGCACTAAAGTATGCGAATGTAGCACCAATTATAGCAACTACTAAAGTAGCAACACCTACAACAGCATAAAATACGCCAGGTCCTTTTCTATTATCTTCCATTTTTCTTATCCTCCTTTACAATAATAATTGTATCAAATAAATTATATTTTTGCAATATCTTCACATTAATTTAATATTCTTTTTAATTCTATTAGCCAACTGAAGCATTAAAGTTAGCAACAACTTTACCACCAGCAGCATTAAGAACTACACTACCACTATAAGTACCAGTTGCACTATATTGTTGATTTTGAGTATCTTCAGCAGTTGGATTTTGTACTTTATCATTGTCTGCTAAATATACTAGTAAATAATAATTATATTCTTGTTCGGCAGTCATACCAGCTGAAGCACCTTGTTCATTCTTATGAATATTATATCCATAAGGTGAAGTATTGGCATCTTTTATTGCGTCACTAGTAGCAAAGTCTTGAGCTGTATCACCAGTTATAAGATTCGTAACTGTATAAGTAGTAGTATCTCCAGCTGTTTCATCAGCAGTAAATACAACAAACTTCCAAGCACTAGTATCAGTAACACTTTCAGTTTTAAATGATTGTAATAATAAATCAGCAGCTTGAAGAGTTTGATTTGATTTAGCTGTTATTTTATATAAATGACATCCAGTATAACCACTAGCCACACATTTATTATTTACAACTTTTGCAATACCTTCGTTACTTAAAGTAAGTTGTGCAGGTACTAAGTTATTATATTCTGCATTAGCATCTTCATCTGCACCAAACAATACCCTATCAACAGTAAGCGTTAAAGATGCACCAACATCATTAGTACCACCTTGGATATCAGTTGTTGATGATGCTTGAGCACTAAAGTATGCAAATGTAGCACCAATTATAGCAACTACTAAAGTAGCAATTCCTATTACTAAATATAATGTATTTTGTCCTTTCTTTTCTTCCATTTTTCTTATCCTCCTTTACAATAATAATTGTATCAAACATTACATAAAAAAGCAATATTATTTTACTATTTTTTACATACTAATTTTAATAAAGAAATAGAATGAAGTATATACTTCATTCTATGAAAGTGTCTTACCTAAATATGTAATAACTATCGAGCCACCAGAACTACTTGTATTATTATTAGTAAGTTTATCAGTTACATTTGATGATAAACCACTGAAAATTACCCTAGTAGCTATAAATGATGAGCCACCACCAGCTCCACCTGGTTGATTAGAAGATACAGTACCAGCACCGCCAGAGCCGCCGCCACCATAGTAGCCAGCTCCACCGCCTCCGCCATTACCGCTTCCATTTCCTCCAGATAATAACCCACCTGTGTCTCCTGCATCAGATTGTGATCGGCTCGTCGTAGTTCCGCCAAGACCATTACGACCCTCTTTAGCACCATTTAACGTACCATCTTTTCCATGAAAAACAGTTCCTATACTAATTACTGATGTTTCACTACTCATCGTACCACCATCGCCACCATCTCCTGGTTTTCCAGCAACTAGTGATGAACCACCACCACCGCCTCCTCCAGCGGCAATCATAAGTACATTACCATTATTAATATTAGCTTCATCTATAGTAGTGGTGTTAATAGCAAAGGCTGAGTATCCTCCGCCTCCACCAGCATAAGTAGCACCACCATAACCCCCACCATTTTCTCCACCTCTTGATGTTCCTGATAATTCTCCATCACGAGCATTTCCACCAAGAGTAAAGTATATTTTAGAGTTATATCCTAGATTAACAACTCCATATATATATCCAGCAGCACCACGATATCCAACATTTTTACTAGATGCACGAAGATATTCTCCACCACTGCCACCCCAAAGTTCAATCAAATAATAACCAGGATGATAAATAACATCTTCTTTTGTTGTAGCAACTTTTCTATCAGTATTTATAAATGTTCCCGTAGCCCAAGGAAGTTCTTCCAATGTAACATTAATAGTATAATCTTCACCACTAAGTGTATAACTTCCACTAGCATCCTTATATTCAAGTCTAGATACTGTATAAGTCAAAGAAGATAAATCATCAACTATAACTGTCTGCTCACCTATATCACTAACTAATATTTCATCTCCCTTTTTTATAGTTACCAAAGCATCACTAGGAGTAGGAACAATAGTAAATAACTTCTCCTCTGTTTCTATCAAAACAATATCCTTAGTAACATTATCAGTAACAACATCACTACCACTTTGAGTATAATAACCATCAAGAGTAACATTCCAAGTCAAAGTAGAATTCTCATCAATAAGCCCACTAACACTACCATATCCACTATAAACAACCTCACCACCTACCATAAAAGTAATCAAAGCATCACTCTTATCAACATTAACCGTATAAGTATACTGAGGAACCTTATAAAAATTAAATTGCATAGAAGTATTCAAATGCGATGTCTCAGGATTAGACCACTGACTCATAATCTCAAAACTACCCGCTACATACTTATCCATAAAATCCCCTTTATACTGAAAACACATAATTATCTTATATTCACTCGCAGGAGGTATCTTAGTCTCATTAACCACAAAATCACCAGTAGTATATTCCATATGAGTATTAAGAGCACTAAGCTCCCCTATATTAGTTACAAGAACATAACTAGAAGAAAGATTAGTAACAGTAACCTCAAAATAAACCTTAGACCAAATAGTATTAAGTTTACAATCCAAAGAAAAAGTATTATTAGAATCCAAAGATAAACTATTAAGAACTACATCACTACTCTCATTAATCCTCTTAACCTCAGTAATCCTAACATCAGAACTAGATCTAACTAATAAAGACCCATCAATAGCTAAAGAAGAACTATTCGCAGCATACCCAATAGTTAAAGAAACAATAACAAAAACCAATATACAAAAAAGAAAGAATACAAAATTATTCTTCTTATCAAAATAAGCCCTATACCCCATAACTATCTACCTCTCTTTTTCATATCATAACTATCAAGAGTAAATCTATATAAAAGTTCCCCATCAATAATACAAAAATAACTAATCTTACCCCTAATAGCCTCATTAAAGATAATAGGATTCCCAATATTATCATGAACATCCCTAAGTTCCTCAAAAGAACACAAATCAATTACCCTATAACCATCATCATCAACCTCATTAACAGAATTAGCAATAATACTATCATAATCCCTAAGAATCCTCTTAAGTACCCTATCATATTCACTAACCCTCTTATAAGACTTAACAATAACCAAAACTAAACAATACAAAAAATATATATTAAGAATAAGACAAACAACCAATAAACCAAAATAAATATAATTAATACCATCCCATATACTAGATGAACTAATACTACCAGTATTATTAATATTCTTACTATCAATAGCAATATTAATAGTCTGCTCAGTAAGAGGAATAACCACTAAAGCAATACCATCACTATCAATACCCTTATCAAAAGAAGAATTTACCCCCTTAGTACTAACATGTAAAACAATAGTAACATCACTATCATAATTAAGAAAATAAGAAGCCTTAAAACTCTTAGCAAAAGAATTAAAATGATCATAATCAATAGCTACTTCTTCATAAAAACTATTAGCCATAATACCCCTCTTAGAAATATTATCACTCTTTTTAATCACTTCACTCTTCTCATATAACACACTCTTATTATCCTTACCATACACCTTAGTAATAGCCTCTATATAATATGAAGCATCATAATCAATTTCCCTATTAGTAGTAAAAGTATAATTAAATTTCAAATTAATAATATCAATCAAACTAGCAATATAATCCATATTAGAAGGTAATATATCAGTCTCATAATAATTATTATCCTTAAGTTTAACATCATAATCAATACTACTACTCTCCTTATAATTAATAGAAGGTATATCCCTAGATACAAAAGTCTTAATAAAGAAAAGTAAAGATAAACTAACAAAAATACCAGTTAAACATATATAATATACCAAAACCAAACTCTTCTTAGAAGAAACCATCTTATTATATTCCCTAAATTTTTCTCTATTAAAACTCATAAAAACACCTCCTTAACTATTTATTCTTTCATATAACATAACCGTAGGATAACCAATATACCTAATTCTCTTTTTACACACACCAATAACCTCATTAACTTCAATCAAATAAGCATCACTATCATTATTATTATCCCCTTTAGTCCTAAAAAACACACTATCAGAAGAATTAAATACCTTATCAATCCTATGAACTATAATCTTACCATCCCTATCATATACCAAAATATCCCCAATACCCAATTTTCTAATATCATCATCACTAAGTCTCTCTACTATTACTACATCCCCCTTATTAATATAAGGACTCATACTCCCAGTAGCAATAACAACAGCCTGATACTTAAAATAACCACTAGTAAAAATAACCATAATAACAATAAATATAATCAAAATATAATAAGCAAATCTATTACCCTTACTTTTACTAATCTTAATTTTATTTTTATTATCAATCTTACTAAACTTATTAAATAAAATAACAAATATAACTATAGGGAAAGTAATATATACAATAGACTCAATATAACTACCAAAATTAACTACAATAGGTAAAACATACTTAAAACTATCCATAAATACCCTATACACAATACAAGGCTTATAACCAACTTTAATAGATAAATAACTACATAATAAATTCTTACTCAAACTAGGTAAAACAAACAACCCAACCACCTTAAGAACACTAAAAAAATCACTATAATTAACAACTTTTAAAGTATTAGTAACATCAATCA
>CAVCHK010000089.1:1340-6034 GCA_963601985.1 Paludibacteraceae bacterium | reverse complement strand
TATTTCATCTTTGGCAAATAAGTTTGGTACTACAGTAAGTGTTCTTAGAGAACTTAATCCTAATAGTAGTTTTTTGGTTGGTAGTAATATTGTTGTACCTACTTCTTTGGAATATTTTGATGTATATGTAATAGAAAAGGGAGATAATTTGTATGATATAGCTAGAAGATATAATACTGATTATAATTTACTTGCTTTACTTAATGGTCTTAATGTTAATGATTATATTTATCCTGGTAATTCTATTTTAGTTCCTAAACGTGATGTTAAGTATTATTTTACTAAGAAGAATGATTCTTTAAATTCTGTTAGTAAGATTCTTAATGCTGATGTTATTAAATTGCTTAGAGAAAATAATAATATTTATTTAGAAGAAGGACAATTAATTGTTTATAAAGATTAATGTTCTTTTTTATTTGATAATATGTTGTATATGTAAAAATAGGTATAGTTTAGGGAGTAGAATAAAGAAAGGTAATAGTTTATATACCTTTCTTTATGTTTTTTAGTATTATTTCTTTTTCTTCTTTATTTGAATTATTCCATAGTAATTCGAATAATACTCCTAATCCTATTAGGGGATCGTCTTCATGAGAAGATATAGACTGCTTTATTGATGCTTTTATATCTTCTATTGTATCTTCTTTAAAGTTGTTTTTGATATATTCTCTTATATCTATATTATTCATTTTATCACCATTAGTATTATGGTATATTATTTTGTTTTTTATACGTATTATGTTATACTAGATGTAGTTGGTGATGTTATGTCTATATATATTCATATTCCTTTTTGCAATTATATTTGTTCTTATTGTGATTTTTGTAAGATTATTTATGATAAGAGGTATATTAAGAGGTATTTAGATAGTTTAAGAAGTGAAGTTATTAGTAGATATAAGGGTGAAGAAGTTAAGACTATTTATATTGGTGGTGGTACTCCTAGTAGTTTGGATGTAGATGAACTTATAATGCTTTTGGATATTGTTTCTTTATTTAATCTTAGTAGTGATTATGAGTTTACTATTGAGGGTAATATTGAATCTATTAATGAAGATAAGCTTATTATTATGAAAAAGTATGGTGTTAATAGAATAAGTGTTGGTGTAGAGTCTTTTGATGGGGATATTATTAAGTTACTTGGTAGAAGGCATACTAAAGATGAGGTATTTTATAAGGTTAATTTGATAAAGAGATATATTGATAATATTAATATTGATATTATATATGGGGCTTATAGTGATATTTCTATATTGAAGAGGGATGTTTCATATGCGTTAGAACTTAATGTTAATCATTTATCTTTTTATAGTTTGATAATTGAGGATAATACTTTACTTAAGGTTAATGGTTTTAGTTATATTGATGAAGATATTGATTTTGAGATGTATAAGTATATTAGTGATACTTTAGTTAGTAATGGTTATATTCATTATGAGATTAGTAATTATGTTAAATGTGGATATGAATCTAGACATAATCTAGTATATTGGAATAATGATTATTATTATGGGTTTGGGTTATCTAGCTGTAGTTATATTGATAATGAGAGAATATTTAATACGAAGAATTTATCTAAGTATTTAGATGGGGAGTATATTGCTAATAGAGAGATAGAAAATGAGAATATTAGAATGGAAAATGAGGTTATGCTTGGTCTTAGAAAATTTAAGGGTATTAATTTAGATGTATTTAGAGGTAAATATAAAAGGGATTTGATGGATGTATTTAATATTTATGATTTAATACGTGATGGGTATTTGGTAATAGAAGATAATTATCTTAGAATTAGTAGTGAGTATATGTATATTTCTAATGAAATTATTGTTAGAATGTTTGAATAATTTTATTTTTGTGTTATACTATTTGTGTTGGGAGGTTTTGATTATGAATTTAGATAAGAATAGCTTTACTATAATTGAGAATATGAATAATGAAGATAAAGATATATTTATGGATAAGTTACTTACATATAAAAAGCATTTAGAAGATAATATTACTTCTTATTATAAGAAAATAGAGTCTTTGAGTTATGATATCGATATGATTAATGCTTGTATTTGTAGTATTTCTGGTCATAAGTTTACTGAATTTAAGAAGTATGATGAGATGTATCAAAGAAGATGTACTGTATGTGGTAAGGTAGAGAGAAGATTTGATAATTTTATAGATGATTTTGTAGTAGATGGTAGTATTAAGAGAAAATAGGAGGATATGATGGATAAGTTTATTGATATTATTACTAGTGATAAGGTTTATTTACCTTTTGTTTATGTTTTGATTGGTCTTATTCTTAATAAATTACTTTATAGGGTAGTTAATAGGATTGAAGTAGGTCATAAGGGAAGTAGAGGTAAGGATAAGAGACGTGATACTATTATTAATTTGGTTAGGAGTATTGGGAAGTATTTTATTATTATTTTTGTAGTACTTGGTATTTTAAAGTTATATGGTGTTGATACTACTAGTATTATTGCTTCTATAGGGGTATTTGCAGCGGTTATTGGTCTTGCTTTTCAGGATATTCTTAAGGATGTTTTAGCGGGTGCTTCTATTATATTTGATAATAAGTATGCTGTTGGTGATGTAGTAGAGATTAATGGTTTTACTGGTACTGTTATTGAATTTGGTCTTAGAACTACGAAGATTAAGGCTTTTTCTGGTGAGGTTAAGGCTATTTCTAATTCTGCTTTTAGTGAGGTTGTTAATTATAATTTAGCGGATGCTGATTTGTTTATTAAGTTTAATGTGGCGTATGATACGGATATTGATAAGCTTGAGGATGTTCTTCTTAGTATGAAAGATGATATTGTTAAGATTGATAATGTTCGTGATTATAGTCTTCTTGGGGTTGATGAACTTGGGGATTCTTCAATTGTTTATATGGTTGATGTTAAATGTAAGGCTACTTGTGGAGTACCTATTAAGAGGAAGATTCTTAGAATGGCTTTAGATAGATTTGATAAGGAGGGTATTAGTATTCCTTATACAACTGTGGATATTAATATTAGAAAGTAGTATGGAAAAGATTGATTATTTTAATAGGGAGTATGGTTATATTAAAGATGAAAATAAAAGAAATGATTTGAAGTTACTTATTAGTGGTCTTCCGGATTATTTCTTTTTGATACCTGCTTCTAGTACTGGTAAGTATCATCCTGAGTTTGCTTTAAGAGAACATGGTCTTGTTTTTCATACTAAAGTAGCGGTACGTATTGCTTATGAACTTTTTAATAATCCTTCTGTTAATAATTTTACTGATAGTGAAAAGGATATTATTATTATGGCTTTAGTTCTTCATGATGGTTTTAAAAGTGGTAAGATTAAGGAAGTGTATACGAGGTTTGATCATCCTTTAATTGCTAGTGAATATGTTATGGAAAATAAGGGTAAATTATCTTTAAGTGATGATGAGGCTAGGTTGCTTTCTAGTGTTATTGCTTCGCATATGGGTAGTTGGAATCGTGATTATAATGGTAATGAAATTTTACCAATACCAAAGGATAAATATCAAAGATTTGTTCATATGTGTGACTATTTGTCTAGTAAGAAATTTATTAATGTTAAATTTGATGGTATGGATATAAGTGACTTCTAAAAGAGGTCATTTTTTCATATTATTGTATTGGTGATTATATGAAATATAGGTATTTTCTTCTTCCTATACTTATCTTTTCTATTATGGTTTTTATTATTGATAGTAATAATGGTGTTGTTAATAGAGAGGTTTCTAGTCTTAATTATGATGTTAGTTATCCTTTCTTTGATAATGTGGATATTGATAATTATATTAGTAATTATTTGAATGGTTATAGTGATAGTGATGATAGAGTTATTATTGATTATGATATTTATGATGATGATAATATTTATTATTTAACTTTTTATAAGTATCTTTGGAATGATAATATTATGAATAGTAGTAATGATTCTTTTGTTATTAATACTCGTGATAGTAGTATTGATAGGGTTTATATAGATAATAGGGAATATGATGTTTATTATAATAAGAAGGTAGATAAGAGTAAGAAGATGATTGCTCTTACTTTTGATGATGGTCCTAATCATAATACTATTAATATTATTGATGCTCTTAATAAGTATAATGCTAAGGCTACTTTTTTTGCTCTTGGTAATAGGATTAAGGGTAGAGAGGATATTCTTTTAAAAATGGATAAGAGTGGTATGGAGATTGGTAATCATACTTATAGTCATTTACTTCTTACTAAGTATGATGATGATAAGATTAGAAAGGAGATTATGGCTACTAATGAACTTATTAGTGGTGTTATAGGAAGAGATGTTAGGTTATTTAGGCCTAGTTATGGTTCTGTTAATAGTAGGATTAAAAGAATTAGTAATATGCCAATTATTATATGGGATATTGATACTTTGGATTGGAAGAGTCATAATTCTAAAAAGATTACTAGTAGGGTTGTTAATAAAGTAAGAGATGGGGATATTATTCTTATGCATGATATTTATAGTGCTACTTATAATGCTGTTTTGAATATTATTCCTATACTTATGGAGAATGGGTATGAATTTGTTACGATAGATGAGCTTTTCTATTATAAGGGTATTTCTTTAGAGAATGGTAAGGTTTATGGATATGCTAGGTAATTTTTTCTTTACAAACAGGTGGTTTTGTTATATAATTATATTGGCTTTTTGTAAGGAAGTGAGACTATGGC
>CAVCHK010000089.1:0-1330 GCA_963601985.1 Paludibacteraceae bacterium | reverse complement strand
CTATGGCTTATATCAGTAATGATGTTATTAATGAGATAAGAAATAAGACTGATATTGTTTCGGTAGTTTCTAAATATGTTAATCTTACAAAGAGAGGGAAAAATTATATTGGAGTTTGTCCTTTTCATGATGATCATTCTCCTAGTATGAGTGTTAGTCCAGAGAAGCAGATATTTACTTGTTTTGCTTGTGGTGCTACGGGGAATGTTTTTACTTTTGTATCTGATTTTGAAAAGATATCTTTTACTAGTGCTGTTAAGTTATTAGGAGAGAAGGTTGGTATTAAGACTTTTGGTACTAATATTGATAGTGAAAAAAGAGATGAGTATTTTGATATATATGATATTGCTAATAAGTTTTATCAGAATAGTTTGTTTACTAGTCTTGGTAAGAATGCTATAGAGTATTTAAAGAATAGGAATATTGATAGGGATACGATTAAGAAGTTTGGTATTGGTCTTTCTATTCAGAAGGTATCACTTACTGATTATTTGATTGGTAAGGGATATGATAGTGATAAACTTATTAATGTTGGTCTTACTAATGATAGTGGTAATGATATTTTTATTAATAGGATTATGTTTCCTATATATGATTTAAGTGGTAATACGGTTGCTTTTTCTGGTAGGATATATAATACTAATGATACTTCTAAGTATGTTAATACGATGGAGACTTCTAAGTTTAAAAAGGGTAAGATATTATATAATTATCATATTGCTAAAGAGCATTTGAAGAAGAATGATACTATTATTATTATGGAAGGTCAGATGGATGTTATTAGGGCTAGTACTATTGGGGTTAATAATTGTATTGCTACAATGGGAACTGCTTTAACACGTGATCATAAGAAGATAATAAGTAATATGACTAATAATGTTATTTTGTGTTTTGATGGTGATAGTGCTGGTGAGAAGGCTACGATGAGTGCTATTTCTCTTTTAGAAGATACTTCAGTTAATATTAGGGTTGTAAGACTTCCTGATAATATGGATCCTGATGAGTATATTGTGCGTAATGGTAAAGATAGTTTTTTACATCAGATTAATGGGGCTATTAGTCTTATTGATTATAAGATGGAACTTCTTAAGAAGAATAAAAATTTTAGTGATATTAAAGATATTTCTAGTTATGTTAATTCGGTTTTGAAAGAACTTATATATGAGAAGGATGATATTATTATAGAACTTAATCTTAAGAAAATAGCTACTAGTTTTGGTATTGATTATAATAATTTACTTCTTAAGTATAAAAAACTTAAGGATAATAGTAATAGTAATAGTAGTATTAATATTAATAAACCTAAGAAGGTTTTTGATAAATATGGACA
>CAVCHK010000088.1:0-7106 GCA_963601985.1 Paludibacteraceae bacterium | reverse complement strand
GGAGTTGGTTATATGCTTAGCAGTTTAGATTTAGCAGCAGTTAATTCATTTTTGATAACCGCTCGCAAAGAAATAGATAAAAATAATGCTTATTTTGTTTATTATAGAAATGTTAAATCTGGTAATAAAATAGTAAATGCCAGGCAAGCATTACTTGATATTGGTATTATTAAAATTAGTGAAATATGGAATCATATAAAAGAATTACAACCAAGTGATTGCTTTAGAATAAGTAGAGATAGAGATTTCAGTAGGGATTTTAATGCAGAAATATATGAGTTTAAAAAAAATATAAATAGAAAGAATGTTTATATAAAACTTACTATAAATGATAAAGGATTATTATGCATATCGTTTCATATAGATAATGGAGGTAACTAAGATGGAAAGATTAGAATATTGTTATGAATGTAATAAAGATGTTAACCCAACTATTAAAACAGAAAAAAATAAATATACTTATCGTGGAAAAGAGTTTCTTGTAGTAGAAGATGTTCATTATTGTCCTAATTGTGGTAACATACTAATTAATGATAACTTTGATAATGATATGTATAAAATATATGATTGTTATTTAAAATTATTTGATTTATCTTTTGAAAAGATTAAAGAGATAAGAACAAACTTAAACTTATCACAAGAAGTATTTTCTAAAATACTTGGTTGGTCGAAGAAGAGTATTGTAAGATATGAAAATAATGATTCGGTACCACAAGGAGAATATCTAAATACATATATGATTTTAAATGAGAATCCTTACTATATTGTAAAATTATTAGAAAGACAAAAAAATAATTTTACTCTAGAAGAGTATTATAAAATACTTTCTATATTACCTTTTAGTAAAGTATATAAAACAGTTAATACGATACTATATTTATTAAAGAATAATAAGTTATGTGAAACTTCATTAATGAAACATCTTTTTGCAGTAGACTTTTATAATTATAAAGAAAATAATGAAGCAATCACTAATCTAAAATATGCTCATTTACCTTATGGACCAGTAGTAGATAGTAGAAACTCTTTATATAATTTTTTAATAAAAAATGATTATATAAAAATTGAAATAAATGATATTAGTACAAACTTTACTACTGATAAAGATTTTGATAAGAAGTTATTTACTAAAGAAGAAATTGACAGTATGAAATTAATAAAAGATAAGTTTAAAGGATATTCTGCTAGTGAACTAAGTGATTGGTCGCATAGCTTTAAAGGTTATATTGATACAAAGAATGGTGAAATAATTGATTATAAATATGCTAAGTATTTAGATATTGATAGTGTTTAAAGAATGATATGCTATTGGAATAACCAATAATGATGTAAAAAAAGAAATTTTCCTTTAGAAGATATTTAATTGGTTCAATTTTTTCTTCAACATAAAATATCATTTCTTTATAATTTTGCTCTCTTTGTAATTCTAAATTTTTCTCTATATCTTCTTGTTTGAGGTGACATTGATTCCACAACGATTTTTCCTCTTGGCTGATTATCATAGATAGTTCTTTCATAACATTATTCATAATTGTAATCATTATAATATATATTCGCTTAATTTGATATTATTTACTTAAATTTTTGACATTCATAATAAAAATGAGCAAAAATATGTTATACTTGATATGTAATATAAAGAAAAGGAGTTTTTTATGAATAAATATAAAAAATCAAAAAATGATTTTATAAATGAAGAAGAAAGACAATTATATAAAGATGTATGTTGTGATGACTTAAGTATTGGAGATCTACAATCATTAGAAGAATTATTATATACTTTAGAAAATAATGATGGGAAGCAAGAACCTACAAAAGAAGATTTTGAATTATACATTAAAGAAAATAATTTAACAGACTTACTAAACAAAGTTAAAGGGTTACCACTATATAATAGATTATTAGAAATATATGTTTTTAATGCTAATGGTTTATCTATGACAACTTTATTAGAAGAAAAAATTTTAAAAGATATAGAAGAGGCAAAAGAACTGTTTGATGGAGAAAAAGAACAAGAATTAAATGAAAAGTTGTCTAGTGTAAGACATTTTAAACATAATTATTTTAATGCAATGCATTATATTAGCAACCAAACATTAAGATTAACTCCTGAGGAACGATTAAATTTCTGGAAATCAACAAAAGAATTAGTAGAGGTTGCTTATCGTAGAAATGATAATCCAAGAGGAATGCGAAAATAATATTAAAAATTTGTTAAATATTATAACAATTTTAAAAAATATGATATACATATACCAGTTAGTAGTTATTACTACTTATAAATTTATGCCTAGTGATTATTGTACTTCCACCAAAAAGGCATAGAATTAAATTTAAAAAGACAACTGTTCGGAATTTCCGGGCAGTTGAAATGTTGTTTGTGAGAAAGACAATACTTTGGCTTACTCACACCACGGAAGACTATAGGCTGAAGTGGTAATAAAGAAAAATTAATAATTAGAATTATAGAAAAAGATGGTACAATAATATTAGATAGTAAAAAGAAAGAATATGATAATTATGAATAAGAAATTAGTAGTATATTTTTCTTGTAGTGGAGAGACAAAGAAAGTAGGAGAGTTTATCGGGAGTACTTTAGGTTGTGATATCTTTGAAATAATACCAGAAGAGATATATACTTATAAAGATTTAGACTGGGAAGATAAAACTAGCAGGAGTACTCTAGAGGCGAATGACAAAAGTTCTAGACCTTCTATAAAAAATAAAATAGATAATATTGAAGAGTGTGATACTATTTACTTAGGATTTCCTATTTGGTGGTATACTGCTCCTAGAATAATAAATACCTTTTTAGAAAGTTATGATTTTACTAATAAAAAAGTAATATTATATTGTACATCAGGAGGTAGTTCTATTGATAGTACTTATAATGATTTAAAGAATAATTATCCTAATATAAATTTTATAAAGGGAGAGAGGTTATCTATAAATAATAAAGATGAAATATATAGTTTTCTTAATTTAAACTAAATAAAATTATTGAAAAAATAAAAAAAGTATTATATAATTATTTAGACATTAAATGCTGTCTAGTCATTGTCTGCGACTAGATGGTGTTTTTCTTTTTTTGAGAAAAACATCTAGAATAAACAGTGAAAGGAGATGATAAGATGCCAAAGACTAAAATACAAAATTTAGTTTTTACTTTAATAACTGCTCTTTTTATGGTATATTTAATGACAGTATATAATATAGCAATAAATAGTAGTAATGGTTTATCTAATGAAACTTTTATAATAGCTTTTAAATCATTTTATATAGAATATCCAGTAGCAGTTTTAGTAGCCTTCTTTATAGGAACTCCCCTTGCTAAAAGGTTAGCCTTTAAAGTAGTAGATCCTAAAAAAGATAATAATTTTTTTGTAATATTATTTATACAGATCTTTACTGTTTGTATAATGGTATCACTTATGAGTATGTTTATTTTATTTACTAAACAAGGTATAGATAGTAATTTTATATGTACCTATATAACTATGGTATGTAAAAATTTTATAATGGCTTTGCCACTTCAAATATTTGTAGTAGGTCCAGTAGTAAGAAAACTATTTAGACTAATATTTAAAAAACAATTACAAGAGGCCTAATATTACGAGTAACTTTGTTATTATTATGATATATTAGTGATATACAAAGAAATAAAATGATAATAATAGAAGACTTTAAAAAAGTAGATATGCGTGTGGGTACTATAACCTCGGCTTCAGTTAATGAGAAGGCAAAAAACCTGCTTATAAATTAACAATAGACTTAGGAGAGTTAGGTACAAAGAAAACATCTGCTCAAATAACCAATGTCTATAAACCTGAAGATTTAATAAATATGCAATTATGATGATAAAGGCTAGTATAAATAATACCAGGATATTTAAAAAAATCAAAGAAGAATATGGTAGTTTTAAGAGTTATCTTTTAACATTTACATATAATAAAATATACTTAGAAACGTGTAAAACTAGTTTGGAGTTATCCGATAAAATATCAAAAGATTTAAGAAGAAGAGGTATGAAATTTGTAGGTACTACCATAATATACTCATATCTTCAAGCAGTAGGAATAATATATTCACATGATAGGGAATGTTATTTATATAGAAAAAATATTTAGAAAACTGGTGAGTTCTACTATTAATCTTTTTGTTATTGTGTTATACTTGTATGGTAGGAGTGATAGATATGAAAAATTTATTTGATTTAACTGGTAAGATTGCGGTTGTAACTGGTGCTAGTAGTGGTATAGGAAAAGAGGCTGCTATTGGATATGCGGAAATGGGAGCAGATGTGGCTCTTCTTGCTAGAAGAGTAGATAAATTAGAAGATGTTAAAGGGGAAATAGAAAAAATTGGTAGAAGGGCTATTTGTATAGAGTGTGATGTTACTAGTGAAGAGAGTGTTAAAAAGGCTGTAGATGATGTGTTAGGTACTTTTGATCATATTGATATATTACTTAATAATGCTGGCATTGCTATGCGTGGTGGAGTTGATACTTTAGAAGAAGAAGATTGGGATAAATCTTTTAATACTAATGTTAAGGGTATGTATTTGATGTGTAAGTATGTTATTCCTGGTATGAAAGAGAGAATGTATGGTAAAATTGTTAATGTCTCTTCAGTAAATGCTATAGTAGCGGATAAGAATGATATGTTTATTAGACATTCTTATAATGCTTCTAAGGCTGCTGTTATTGGTCTTACTAAGGGTATGGCTTGTAGTTATGCTAGCTATAATATTACTGTTAATGCTATTGGGCCTGGTTTATTTGAAACTGGTATGACGGAGAATACTTTATTTAAATCTGAAGAATTCTTACGTGGATATAATGCTTTAAATCCTTCTGGTAGACCTGGTAGACATGGTGAGGTTAATGGTACTATTTTATATTTATCTAGTGATGCTTCTAGTTATATTGAGGGTCAATTTATTGCTATTGATGGTGGTGGATCTATAGTATAGTTATATGAAAAAGAATATAATTATATTTTGTTTGATATTTATTTTTATTGTTTATTTATTATATGTTTTTAATTATATTCCACATAAGAAATATTCTAATGATTATTTTAATATTGAAGTATATAAAAGTAGTATAGATAAAGATAATGATGGTATCAATGATCAACAGGATATTTTAGATAATGCTAAGAAGTATGTTAGTACTAAACCAAAATATAAGAGTAAGTATTATAACGGTGGTTACCCTGATGATAATTATGGTGTTTGCAGTGATGTTATTGCTTATGCTTTGTTAGGAGCAGGATATGATCTTAGAACTTTAGTGGATAATGATATAATGATGCATAATGATTTATATAATATTGATAAGAGAGACGATAATATTGATTTTAGAAGAGTTAAGAATTTAAATATATATTTTAAAAATAATAGTATATCTTTAACTACAGATGTTTATGATATTTCTTCTTGGCAGGGTGGTGATATCGTGGTGTTTAAGAATCATATTGGTATTATATCGGATAATAGAGATAAGAGGGGTGTAGCATTTGTAATACATCATTATAGTCCTTATCAGAAATATTATGAAGAGGATATATTAGAGGTTAGACATGATATAGTGGGCCACTACAGGGTAAGTTAATGGATAAGAGATATGAAATAATAAATGATAAGCTTAATAGTCTTAGTAAGAGTACTTTTAGGAGTAGTTTTTATCTTAAAGATAAGGATAAAAATTATATTATAGATAAAGGAATGAATACTATAAAAGATCATGCTTATGATATTATTTTGAAGAGACTAGCTCCAATTGATATTAAGAATGATGGAAAGCAGACTCCTATGAGGGGACATCCAGTATTTATAGCACAGCATGCTACAGGTTGTTGCTGCAGGGGATGTTTATTTAAGTGGCATGGTATTCCGAAGAATAGAGAATTATCTAATAACGAGATTAATTATATTGTTATGTTAATAATGGAATGGATAAAAAGACAAATGTAACTATTTACAGCCTATCAACAGAAAAAAATATTTTTAAGGGTAAATCAGCATAAAATAAGGCTTTTATAGTAAAAGTTATCAACAAAAGACTTTTTATAAAAAATCAAGTCTTTTTTTTATATTTTTTTATATTATAATTAATATATAGTAAAGAACAGAAGGTGATATTTATGACAACTTCTTTAGGTAAATTACAATCTAAGGTTATCAAACAAGAACAAGAAATTATTGAATTAAAAGATAAATTAGCTGATAAGAGCGAAGAAAATCGCCTTTTAAAACATAAATTAGAAAAATTGGAGAAAGAGTTTGAAAAAAAGGTTGATGAAAAAGTAAATAATGCAGTCAATAAAGCGATTGCATTAGTAACAGAAAAATACGATAAAATAATTGCTGAAAAAGATAAACGTATTTTTGAATTAGAATGTAGACTTAATATAAATAGTGATAACTCTAGTTTACCAAGTAGTAAAGATCCAATTTATAAATCTAAAATATGTAATTCTAGAGAAAAAACTGGTGAAAAACCAGGAAGAAAAATTGGTCATAAAAAAGAAGGTCTTAAATATTTCAATGATGATGAAGTAACTGAAATAGTAGAACATACAATTGATGTTTGCGACAGATGTGGTCATCATGATCTAGATATAGAAAATGTTAAAGTAAGAGATGAGATTGATTACGAATTTAAAATAATAAAAAGAAGACATAAATATTATGAATACAAATGTAAGAAATGTGGAAATAAAATAACAAGTAAAATACCTCCAGAATTACATGGAGAAAATCAATATGGTTCTGAAGTTAAAACATTAGCATTAACACTAACTAATTATGGATTTATAGCTTATAATAGAACTAGAAAAATAATATGTGGCTTAACAAATGGTGAAATAGATCCAAGTGAAGGATATCTAACAAAATTACAAAAAAAAGCATCTGATAAATTGCAAGATTTTGCTTTTGATGTAAAAGAAAAAATTCTTAAATCAAAACTTAATTATTGGGATGATACTGTTGTAAAAATAGGAGAAAAAGATAAGGCATGCATGAGGGTATACACTAATGGTAAATATACTTTATATAAGGCACACATTTCAAAGGATACTGAAGGAATGGACGAAGATGG
>CAVCHK010000087.1:0-3099 GCA_963601985.1 Paludibacteraceae bacterium | reverse complement strand
CGCTTGGAGATAGCGTAAAAAATGTTTATGCTTCTAAATATTTAACATATATGCCATCAAAAGAAGAATTATTAAAAATAATTAAAGAAGAAAATGAATTATTAGAGCTTTCTAAAGATGAGTTTTCAAATTGAAAAATTAAAAAATATAGGATAAACATAAAATGCTATATGTAATTAGACATGGACAAGTTGATACAAATAGAAAGAATCAGGTTGATGATTGGAATGAAGAAAGCTTAATTCAAAAGGAATACAACGTCAATATTAATAAAAATAAAAAAAATTACAAAAATAAAACTGTTATAAAGGAGAAAGATGAAAATGTTTAAATTACATGCACCTTATGAGCCGTCTGGAGATCAGCCTTTGGCTATAAAGAAATTAGTTGATGGTTTAAATAAAGGATATAAAGAGCAAATATTATTAGGGGCTACTGGTACTGGTAAGACATTTACTATGGCTAATATTATTAATAAAGTTAATAAACCTACTTTAGTAATAGCTCATAATAAAACTTTAGCAGGGCAACTTTATAATGAATTTAAGGAGTTATTTCCAGAGAATAGAGTAGAATATTTTGTTAGTTATTATGACTACTATCAACCTGAAGCATATGTACCATCAACAGATACATATATAGAAAAGGATTCAATGATAAATGATGAGATTGATGAACTTAGACATAGTGCTACTGGTAGTTTAATATCTAGAAGTGATGTAATAGTAGTGGCTTCTGTATCTTGTATATATGGTATTGGTGAAATAGATGAGTATAAGAAGAAAATGCTGACTTTAAATGTAGGAGATACAATAGACAGGGATATTATACTTAAAAAATTAGTTGATATGTTATATGAGAGAAATGATTTGGACTTAAAAAGAGGTACTTTTAGGGTAAGAGGTGATTCTTTAGAGATAATTCCTGTTAGTGAAAAGGTAAATGGTATATTGATTGAGTGGTTTGGTGATGAGATTGATAGGATAAGTGAAGTTGATATGATAAGTGGTCATGTTATTAAAAATAAGAAATCTGTATCTATTTTTGCGGCTTCTCATTTTGTTACTGATGAAGAGAAATTAAAAATTAGTATTGAGAGAATTCTGAAGGAAAAAGAAGAGAGGGTTAAGTATTTTAAAGATAATAATAAGTTAATTGAGGCTCAGAGAATTGAAGAGAGAGTTAATTATGATATGGAAATGCTTAGGGAAACGGGTTTCTGTAGAGGAATAGAAAATTATTCAAGGCATATTGCTTTAAAAGAAGCGGGAGAGGCTCCTTGTACATTAATTGATTTTTTCCCCAAAGATTTCTTATTATTAATAGATGAATCACATGTTACTATACCTCAGATTAAGGCTATGTATAATGGGGATAGGGCTAGAAAAATGAATTTGGTTGAGTATGGTTTTAGACTTGTTAGTGCTCTAGATAATAGGCCTCTTAAGTTTAGTGAGTTTGAAGAGAAAATTAATAATGTTATATATGTAAGTGCAACTCCTGGGGATTATGAAATGAGTCATGCTAAAGATAAGATAATAGAGCAGATAATAAGACCTACAGGGTTATTGGATCCTTTGATAGATGTTAGACCTACTAAGGGTCAGATTGATGATTTGGTGGAAGAAATTAATATTCAAATAGGCAAAAATGAGAGAACTCTTATTACTACTCTTACTATTCGTATGGCTGAGGAACTTAGTAATTATCTAAAAAGTTTAGATATTAAAGTTGCTTATTTACATAATGAGATTAAGACACTTGAAAGACTTAAGATTATAAGGGAATTAAGACTTGGTAAATATGATGTAGTAGTGGGAATAAATCTTTTAAGAGAGGGTATTGATGTTCCTGAGGTATCTTTAATAGCTATTATGGATGCTGATAAGCAAGGCTTTTTAAGAAGTAGTAGAAGTCTTATTCAAACTATTGGTAGAGCTGCTAGAAATGTTAATGGTAGGGTAATTATGTATGCTGATACTATGTCTGATAGTATGAAAGAGGCTATTTCGGAAACTAATAGAAGAAGAGGAATTCAACAGGAGTATAATTCTTTACATAATATTATTCCTAAGAGTATTGTAAAAGATATACCTAAAGTTATATCTAATGAAGAAGAGAATAAGGTAGTGCATAAAGATAAGCTTAGTAAGAGGGAGAGACTTGATTTGATTGATAGTTTGACTAAGGAAATGAAAGAGGCTGCTCATAATTTGGATTTTGAGAGGGCTATGTCTCTTAGAGATATTATTTTTGATATGGAAAGTAATTAGCAGCCGAATATTAGCCAGAAACTTAAACAAATAAGAGAGATATATTCTAATAGTAATATAAATACGTTTCCAAAACAGGGTGCAAATAGGGTTATTAGTAGTTGATAAAATGTTATTATCATAAGAATACTTACCATAATAAAAAGAAATAGTTTTAGTCCAGCACAAAGACGAAAAAAATTAAAGAAATTATTAAACATAATGTTTATCACCTATAATAGTTTATGAAAATTTCTAATAGTTGGTACTAATGTGTATAAATGAGTGAAAACACCTTGCTGGTTTTGGGAAAGTGTGGTACAATTATGTTATATAAGAGGTGGTAATATGAATGATGCTACTAGTAGGTTTGATGTTTCTTCTGTAGAAGAAGAGGTAATTAAAGATACTTTGAATAGTGCTATAATTGCTTTAGAAGAGAGGGGATATAATGCTATTAATCAACTTGTTGGTTATATTATATCTGGTGATTTGGGATATATTTCTTCATATAAGGAAACTAGAAATAGGATTGCTAAAATAGATAGAGCTGTTTTGGTTGAAGTTCTTTTGAAGAGTTATGTTAAATGAGATATTTAGGTATTGATTTAGGAAGTAAAACAGTAGGACTTGCTATTTCTGATCCTACACTTACTATTGCATCTTCACTGAAAACTATATTTTTTAATAATGAGGATTATAAATCTACTATTAAAGAGATTAGAGAGATTGTTAATCTTTATGATGTTAAGAAGATTATATTGGGGTTACCTAAGAATATGAATAATAGTTTAGGTGAGAGAGCTTTGAAGACTATAGAATATAAAAAATTATTAGAAAGTGAATT
>CAVCHK010000086.1:0-2171 GCA_963601985.1 Paludibacteraceae bacterium | reverse complement strand
AAAAAAAAGAAATAGATGACATAGTAAAAGAATTACTAGAAGAAATAAATAAGTAAAACCAATCAGTTTTACTTATTTTTCATTATATTATAAAATTCTTTTGGAATGTCACTATTAAAAACCATAATCTCATTAGTAATAGGATTAACAATTTCAAGTCTATTAGCATGTAAGCAAAGCCTATTAATAGGATTATCTTTCGCTTTATACCTCTTATCACCCAAAATAGAATGACCAATATCATGCATATGACATCTAATTTGATTTCTTCTGCCTGTAGAAATAAGTATTCTAAGCATACTATACTTCCCATTATCACATATCTTCTCATAATCAGTAATAGAAAATAAACCATCCTTATTCTTAGAAGAATAAACAAGTAAAGTCCTAGTCTGCTTCAAATAAGATTCAATATGTCCCTTATCATCACTGATGCCCTCTACTAAAGCAGTATATTCACGTCTTTTAGCCAAACTATTCCAATTATCCTGATACATCTTCTGTACTCTTTGATTCTTAGCAAATAAAATAACCCCCGAAGTATCCACATCAAGTCTATGAACAGCAAAGACCTTCTTATTATCCCTCTTCAAATAATCAGATACCTTTCTATATAAAGTATTAACCTTTTCATTATCATTAGATATAGTCAAAATACCAGAAGGCTTATCAATAACGATAATATCATCATCTTCATAAATAATCTTTAAATCAAAACTATCCCTTTTATTAAATTCAATCACATCACCAACCATAACCCTATAATCATATTTATCTACCATAACACCATTAACATAAATACATTCTCTCTTAAGTAAAGACTTAATATTATTCTTAGACTTATAAGTAAGTTTACTTCTTAAATAATTAAAAATAATATCATTCCTATCCACTATTAACTTATCCAACTTATCCACCTCAGATAACATTATACAACATTTATAAACATATTAAAAGAACTATTGAGTTAAAACCCTCTTTCTATAAATACTAGCATTAACCCCTCTATTATACATAAATGCCTTATTATATTCCTCTTTATTATAAAGCCTAATATATAACATAAAATTATCCATATAAAAAAACTGCATATTATTAATACCATCAATAGCTCCAAAAACAACATCATAATTATAAGTAAAATTATCCCTAATCATATCAATCAATTTATCACTATCATAATTATTAAGAATAATAAAATTATTATACAAAATATCCCCATTATTATTCCTAATACTAATATTAACTCTAGTATTATCAATACTTTTATCCACTATCATTACATACTTATCATAACAATTATCTATTAAATACCTAATCAAAAAATCAAAACTATTAAAAAACTCAAAAACATTATTATCCATATAATCACCATATAATTAAATGCATCAAAATAAAAAAAATTACAACTATAATATTGCTAATACAAATAAAAGTATGTATAATTAACTTAAGGTGATAATATGGATTTAAAAGAAACAATAGCAAGTAATCTATTTACAAATATAGATGCCCACTGGGAAGTAATACCAAAAATAAAAGATTTTTTTCAATCCTTAGAAGAAAATAACCATTATACCGAGATAAAAGAAGGTATATGGATAGGAGAAAACGTAAGTATAGATAAAACAAGTATTATCAAAGGACCATGTATTATTGATGATAATACTATCATTGGCCCATATACTTATCTAAGAGAAAATACAATAATAGGAAAAAATTGCCATATAGGCCATGCTACAGAAATAAAAAATAGCATTATATTTAATAATTGTCAATTATCCCATTTCAACTATGTAGGAGATTCCATTATTGGAAATAATACCCACTTAGCAGCAGGAGCAATTATAAGTAACCTAAAAAACGATAACACAAATATCAAAATAGATAATACTGAAATCCCCCTTCGTAAACTAGGAGCCATTATTTATGATAATGTCGAAGTAGGATGTAATAGCGTTATTTATCCAGGAACTATAATTTATTCAAATGTAAGTATATACCCCTTAACAAGAGTAAGAGGAGTAATAAAAGAAAATACGATCGTAAAAGATGACTATATTAAAGTAGATAGAGGGTGTAAAAAATTTTTCGGGGCAAAATAGTAGTTAATGATTAAAATAATCAACTACTATTTTTTCTATTTTGTCCCAATTATCACTTTCGTACAT
>CAVCHK010000085.1:0-4759 GCA_963601985.1 Paludibacteraceae bacterium | reverse complement strand
AGTACTAATTGTACAAGTGATTCATCAGCATTACATTTAATAATAATAGGAGAACTATCATTATTCATACATAAAATAATATTTTCTTTATTAAAACTCTTAATAGCATCTAACATAAATTTAGAACTAAAAGCAATATTAATTTCCTTATCAGAAGAAACCATAATTTTTTCCTCTACTTTACCTATTTCAGGAGAATTAGAAGAAATCATAAGCTCATCCTTATTAAGATATAACTTAATAGTATTTTTTTCCCTATCAGAAGTTAATAAAGAAGCCCTATCAATCATATTAAATAAATCATCAAATGAACATTCAAGTTCAATATTAAAATCATTTGGAATAATATTAGAAGTAGTAGGATAAGTACCAGAAAGCAATCTAGACAAAAATACAATATTCTTATACTTAAACAAAACCTTATTACTAAATAAATGAAATTCCATATTACTATTATCATCATCTAACATTTTAGTAAGTTCAATTAAATTCTTTCCTGGTATAACAATATTAATTTCATTTTCCATATTATGATCAATTGAAACAACTTTTCTAGCTAATCTATAAGAATCAGTAGCTAAAACCTCTAAAGCATTCTTAGTAATTTTAAAATTAATACCAGTAAGTAAAGGCCTTGTCTCATTTTGCGAAGTAGCAAATACAGTCTGATTAATAATATCCTTAAAAATACTATTATTAATAATAATAGGTTCCTTAGTCTCATCTAAATCTAAATTAGGAAACTCATCAGGATTAATACCATTCAAATTAAATTCTGTATTATCAGTACTTATAATTAACTTATATCCATCAATAACTTCAATAGATATATCAGTATTAGGAAGCTTTCTAACTATTTCAACTATATATTTCCCCCCAATAACAATACTACCAAGCTCATCTATACTAGTAATGTTATCTTTTTCAATAAAAGATCTTATTGAAACATCAGTATCACTAGCATATAAGAATAACCCTTCTTCCTTCAATTCAAATTTAATACCAGTTAATATAGGAATTAAATTCTTAGTAGATATAGCTCTAGCAGTATTATTTAAACTTTCTAATAATATTTCTTTTTTTACAACAAATTTCATTTTATCATCCTCTTTCTTAATATATTATTATTATTATACTGTTGATATTGTTTAAAACCATCCTTTTTATCATAATTTATAAAGATTTCCTTATCCACAAACATTGTTGATATATTATAATTTATCAACTATATTCTATTTTTAAGTTCATTAATTACAGTTTGCAGTTGTACATTACTCTTCAAATCTCTTTCAATTTTTTGATAAGCAGAAATAATAGTAGAATGATCTCTTCCTCCAAAATAAGTCCCCATTTTAGGAAAAGATTCACTAGTCATAATTCTACATAAATATATAGCAATTTGCCGTGGATAATTAATATCTTTACTTCTCTTTTTTCCTTTAAGCTCTTCAATATCAATTTTAAAATACTCACAAACAATTCTTTGAATTCTATGAATATCATTTTTATAAACACTTTTCTCAGAAGCCTTATCTTTAAGAGCCTCAATAGCAATATCCAAAGTAATAATTCCCCTATTCATCATCGAAGAATAAGCAAAAACTCTAGTTATAGCTCCTTCTAATTGCCTAACATCAGAATCATTAATATTAGCAATATATTCAATAACTTCATTAGGAATATCTAATGCAGCCTCTTGATGAGATATCTTCCTTTTAATAATATCAACTCTTAAATCAAAATCAGGAGGAGTAATATTAGCAGTAAGTCCCCAATTAAATCTCGTAATAAGTCTATCCTCTAACATTTTCAAATCATCAACAGATCTGTCAGAAGCAATAATAATCTGTTTATTAGAATCATGTAATTGATTAAAAGTATGAAAAAATTCTTCTTGTCCTTTCGTAGCAGAACCCAAAAATTGAATATCATCAATAATTAAAACATCAATATTACGATATTTATCTTTAAAAGAATCAATCTTATCAAAACTATTCTTATCATTATTTCTAACAGCATAAATATAATCATTAACAAATTGTTCACTAGAAACATATAAGACTTTTTTATTAGAATTCTCTAGTATATAATTACCAATAGCATGCATTAAATGTGTTTTACCAAGACCACTCTTACCATATAAAAATAATGGATTATAAGCCTTACCAGGTTTTTCTGCTACAGCTCTCGCCGCTGTAAATGCAAATCTATTAGAATCGCCAACAATAAAACTATCAAAAGTATATTGAGATTTTAAATTAGCACTAACACTACTTTGATGTGGTACACCAACAACTTTAACACTTTCTTCAATCTTAGGTTCATCAAATACTTCCTCTTCTAATAATTCACTTTCCAACTTAAATTGAAAATCAAAATTAGTCCCAGTAATAGAATTAAAAACTTCCTCTATTTCATCCAAATAATTTTCTTCTAAATGTTTCTTATGTAAAACCATCGGTACTTCTATAATAGCGGTACTTTTATTAATTTTATATAATTTAGTATCTTTAAACCAAGTATCATAAGATAAAGGAGATATGCGATCTTTTATCTTATCAAGAAAATTATTCCAAAGTATTTCAACATTCATCGCAAAACCTCCTTACTTCAAGTTCCCATTACAATTATTATATCTCAAAAATAGAATTTGTCTAGTACAAAATTTTAATTAACAAGTAAAATAACAGTTTATCAACAACTTTTCAACAATATAATACCATATAAATAATGCTTTTTAAACACTTTTCCACAAATTTTGTCTAATTTTATATTCAACAGTATATATTGCACTTATCAACATACCTGTTGACAATGTTGATAAACAAAAAAAGCCTTATTATATAAGGCTTAAAATAACTAATTTTTCCACTGGATCATCCATTTATTAAATATATTAGCATTAGAACTCATAGGAGTAGGATTAGGTAATTGCATCTTTACAATCATAGGTATTTTCATCATCTTACCAAAAGCAACACAAGTTCCTGACTGTAAAGACTTTTGCTTTTCAATAACATCACTACTAATATTAGGAACCATTTTTTCAATATATTCCAAATCACTAGGATGATTAATTTTAAATATTAAAAAGTTACTACACTGTGATAAAACAGTTTCAGATAGTTCAGTAGGTCTTTGCGTAATAAGATCAATAACAACACCAAACTTTCTACCTTCTTTAGCAATTCTCTCAAAAATATTATAACCAAGAATATTAATATCATTATCTTTTTGCACATATCTATGAGCCTCTTCTAGCATTAAATGTACAGGCATAGATCCTCTAGTAGGTAATCTTTTCATAAACATAAATATAATTCTAGAATAAATCTTAACAAGAGCCTTAGCAAATCTATCATCAATATCTTCAAGAACAAAATTAATAATTTGTGCCCTTTTATTATTATCTACTAATATTAAATTAGATATAAAATCACTATCAGTAATAAAACTTTCACATTCAAAATACTTCTTTAAAGAACTATTAGCAATAGTATGAAGTTTAACCTTTAAAGCAGTAGCCTCAGCATATGATTTTTCATTAAGAAGTAAACCCTCAGAAATAAGGGTAAAATTAAGAGCAACCTCTAAATCATCAAGTGTAAAGTAAGTAGGAGTATATTCCTCAACCCATTTAGTCTCATTATCTACAAACTTGTTAATATATTCAGTAATTAATATTCTTTCTACAAATTGACCTTGGCTATCAATATCAAAACATTTCCTAAATTGTCTAGTATAACCAACTCCAGGTACTTCAACATCTAAATTAAGTTCTTTAGTATGACAATCAGTTAAAATAGAAAATATTTGATCTCTTATTCTAGCGGACACTTGATTAGAATACAAAACAGACACAATAGCACTAGCTATCAAATGATTCTTATATCTATTAGATTCTTCATCATTTTTAGCAAATAAAGAAACATAAGTAAGCATTTTTTCTATAACCATTATCTGAGTATATTCAGTTACATCAAGTAAATTAGCATAATCATCTACTGAAAGAAGCCATAAAGGTAACTTTAAAATATTATTACCCTTTTCCAAATTAGTAGTATAAAGCTTATAATTAAAATTAAAATTAAAGTTATTAATACTATTAAAAGCATTATCATACTCATCAGTATTATTAAATATAAAAAGAACACTATTAAAAGGAATAAAATTTTGCATAGAAAAAAGATTCTGTACAAGTCTAGCAACACCATAAGTTTTACCAGAACCAGTATTACCAAAAATAGCACTATGATTACTCCACATATCATCAATATTAATTTTTATAGGACTATCATTATATAAAGGAGATAAACCAAGTAACATAGCCTTAGGATCATTATAACCTGTAAGTTCAGCAAGCTCATTTGTATTTATAATCCTAATTTTCGCAGTAGTACTAGGCTTTCTTATAATACCATCATAAAATTTATCATTATGAAATTCTCCTAAAAAATTAATTTTAACTTCATTATTATTAATCTCTTCAATTTCTCCTAAAATCTTTTTCTTTTCCTCTTCAAATATAACATTCAAATTAAGTAAATCATCACTAACCATATTATCAATTTTAACAATAGCATAATTTTTACTTATCGCTACAATTTCTTTAAACATATTCTAGCCTTCTTTCTATTCTAACAAAATTATAACAAATAAATAAAAAAAAATAAATAATTTTACCAATTTTTCAATAAAAAATTAGTAAATCTAAACAAAAAATTAAATATTCTCTATCTATTTACAAAAAAATAAATAT
>CAVCHK010000084.1:0-12770 GCA_963601985.1 Paludibacteraceae bacterium | reverse complement strand
GTAGATAAATATGTTGATTTAGATTTCGCATATCTTAAAGATTTAGCGATTATTGATCATAGGGTAAGATTAGTTTTATTTAAAATGATAATAGATATTGAACATTATTTAAAAATTAGAATATTAAATTTAATAGAAGATATAAACGAAGAAGATGGATATAGAATAGTAAATATGTATTTAGAAAAAGATTTTAACGACGATAAATTTCCAAAAAAAGTACATAATATTATATTTAAAAAAGTAGGAAGCGATTATTATCAAAAAATATTTTCTAAATATGATATTGATAAAGATAAGAAATTGGAAATATACTTATATGGGAATTTCTTGAAGTTATCACATTTGGAGAACTAGTAAATTTTTATGAGTTTTTCTCTAAAGAATACAAACTAGCAGAAGAAAGTAAAAATGTATTCATTCTAAGGGAAATAGTAAAACTAAGAAATGCAGTCGCGCATAATTCTTGTGTGTTATGTGAACTTGATAAAAAAGATAATCAATATTCACCTGATTATAAAGTGATTAATTACTTAAATTTTTGTGGTATCAAAAAAGAAATGAGAACTAATAAATTGAAAAATTCACGAATAAGGCAGATAACATACACGCTTTATATGTTTAATGAAATAGTAACAAGTATTGGAGTAAAAGAAAATGTTACAAATGATATTAAAGATTTATTTTATGGAAGAATAAATTACCATAGTGAGTATTATACTAATAATGAACTATTAAAATCAATATATGAATATTTTGACAAAATAATAAAATGCTATTATAAGTAAAATTATGTAAACATTGATTAATCATAAAATTATGTAAACATTGATTAAATAGTTTGACATAGATAAAAAAATATGTTATATTATCTATGCAAGGAAAAAATGGTAATACATTTTTGCAAGGGCACTGTCTAAAAGATGGAGCCCTATTTTTCTATATATTTAACTAAAGAGATTAACAAAAACTAGTCTCTTTTTGTTTTCTCTAAAAAATGTTATAATATAACTATAATTTAATATTCATTTAATAAATAAATTATATATTTAAAGAGGTGATTAACTATGCATATCCTAATAATTGAAGATGAATACGCTCTTGCAGAACTAATAAAAGAAAAATTAACTAAGGAAGGTTACATCATAGACATAGAAACAGATGGTGAAGAAGGCTATTATAATGCCTTATCAGGACTATATGATTTAATAATACTAGATGTAATGTTACCTAGCATGAATGGTTTTGAAATACTAAAAAAATTAAGAGAAAACGAAGTAGATACCAAAATCATAATGTTAACAGCTAAATCAATGCTCGAAGATAAACTAAACGGATTAGAAAACGGAGCCAACGACTACTTAACAAAACCATTTCATATTGAAGAACTATTAGCAAGAGTAAATATTCAGTTAAACAAAACAAGTACAAATAAAAAGAAAAAAATAACTTATGAAGACATAGAACTAGATATAACAAAATCAGTATTAAAAAATACTAACAATAATGAAGAAGTAGAACTAGTATGTAAAGAATTAAAATTATTAGAGTACTTTATAAATAATAAAGACCAAATACTATCCAAAGATCAAATCTATAACAAAGTATGGGGAATAGAAAACGAAATAGAATCAAACAATCTAGAAGCCTATCTATCCTTTATAAGAAGAAAGCTAAAGGCCATAAACTCCAAAGTAAACATCAAAGCCATAAGAGGACTAGGCTATAAAATGGAGATAAATAATGACTAAATTACAAAACAAATTATTCTATACCCTATTTTCTATCCTAACACTAAGCATACTAACCATAATAGTAATATTTAATACACAAAATTATCTAGAACAAAAAAATACTATCGATAATAGTCTAAATGTAGCCCTAGAAGTAAATCAAAATAATACTCCAAAAGAAGATATTACAAAAAAAGAACCACCAGAGAACCCAACCCAAAATGAAGACATAAACATAGATAAAGACACCAAATTTATGGACGCCATAGTCTATACTATATTAATAGATGAAAATAACAATATCAAAGAAATAATAAACCATTCTAGTAGTACTATAGATACCTCTAAAATAATAAATATTTCAAAAAAAATCTTATCTAAAGATAATATCAAAGAAAGATATATTGATCTATTATATACATCAAAATATTCCTATGCTTATAAGAAAGGAAATTCCCTAGTAATATTAGACAATACCAAAGTCCAAAATAGACTTCTAACATCCCTTGAAATATCAATATTAATATTCACAATCCTCGAAATAATTATATACCTATTATCAAAGAAAATAACCAATTGGATAATAAAACCAGTACAAGAATCCTTTACCAAACAAAAACAATTTATCGCCGATGCTTCTCATGAACTAAAAACACCACTTTCTGTAATAATAGCCAGTACTGAAGCCCTTGAAGAAAATCCGAAAGAAACAAAATGGCTAAAAAACATCAAAACCGAAGGAGACAGAATGAATAATCTAATCACTGACCTTCTAGAACTCGCCGCTACCGAAAGAACCGAAACATATTCCTTTGAAGAAAAAGACATCTCAAAAATAATAGAACTAACCCTTTTAACCTTTGAAGGCAAAGCCTATGAAAAAAATATCAAAATAGACTATCAAATAAAAGACAATATCAAAATGAAACTAGATGAAAATAGTATCAAAGAATTACTAGAAATACTATTAGATAATGCTATTAAACATTCAAAAGAAAAAAGTACTATCAATGTAATACTAACAGAAGAAAATAATAATATTATATTAAAAGTACAAAATACAGGAGATCCAATACCCAAAGGAGAAGAAGAAAAAATATTTGATAGATTCTATCGCATAGATAAATCAAGAAATAGAAAAGAAAACCGCTACGGCTTAGGCCTAGCTATAGCCAAAAATATAACAGAAACACATAAAGGAATTATATCTGCTATATCTGAAAACAATATAACTACATTTAAAATAATATTTAAAAAATAAAACAAATTTAATCTTCATTTAATAAAACTATAGTATTATTAAATTGTAGAAAGGAAATACTATCTATAAAAGAAAATATAAGGAGAGTGAAAAAATGAAAAGAAAAACAAAAAACATCATATCAATAACATTAATAGTACTAATGCTAATATTAGTATATCTAACTATGAATTATGCAAAAAATCATATAGAAAGTACAAGTAGTCAGAATATGCAAGGAAGTATCCCAGAAATGGGCGAAAATACAAATAACAATATGACTCCTCCTGAAAAACCAGAAGGAGATAATCAGGGTGATATGGAAGAACCACCTGAAAAACCAGAAGGAGATAATCAAAGTACAACCGAGCCTCCAGAGAAACCTGATAACGATAGCAATGATACTTCAAATGCCAATGATAATCAAGATAGTAAAGAAATGCCAGCTATGCCTAACAATATGCCAAGCACGGATAACAATAAAGAATTAACTACAGTCTATTACATAGTATTTGCAGTAGAATGTTTAGTAATATCACTTCTAATCATACATTTAATAATGTCAAATCTAAATAAAAAAACAATCAAAGAAACATATCAAAATAAAGACAAAATATTAATAACTATATTAGGAACAATATTACTATCAGCAGTGCTAACATATATAAGTACTATCATAACAACAAACTATTTTCTAAATAGTACAGTGAAAAATACAAATAATAGTACTCAAAACAATCAAAACGTATCATACACTGCTAGTACAACTATAAATGAAGATGCAACTATTACCGAAGGAGAATATACTTCCACTGCTAAAGATGAAAATGCCATTTTAGTAGATTCTTCTAATGCTACTATATCAAATATAACTGTAGATAAATCAGGAGACTCAGATGGAGGAGATAATACAAGTTTCTATGGAACAAACTCAGCTATCCTAGCCAAAGGAGGAGCAAATTTAACCTTAAGCAATGTAACCATAAACACAAATGCAACTGGAGCAAACGGTCTCTTTAGTTATGGAGGAAGTGCCACTACTAATAACTCATCAAGTGATGGAACTACAGTAACTATAAGTGATTCCAAAATAACAACTAAAAAAGATAATTCAGGTGGAATAATGACTACTGGAGGAGGAACGATGATTGCCAATAACCTAGAGATAACAACCGAAGGAACATCAAGTGCTGCAATTAGAACTGACCGTGGAGGAGGCACAGTAACAGTAACCAAAGGAACCTATACAACGAGTGGTCAAGGTTCACCTGCTATCTATTCAACCGCCAATATCACAGTAAGTGAAGCAAAACTTATATCCAATACCTCAGAAGGTATAATAATAGAAGGAAAAAATAGTGTTTTAATAGATAACTGTACCCTAGAAGACTCAAACACAAAACTAAATGGACAGTCAACAACCTATAAAAATATCTTCATCTATCAGTCTATGAGTGGCGATGCTGCCGAAGGAACCGCAACCTTCACCTCAAAAAATAGCAATATAACAACAAATAATGGCGATACCCTATACGTAACCAATACCACCGCAGAGATAAATCTAGAAAATAATACCATTATAAATAACGATACAAATGGTAACTTCTTAAGAATCCAAAAAGACTCGTGGGGTAATACCGGTAGTAATGGAGGAGTAGTAACCCTAAATATGACAAATCAAAAAGCAAATGGCAATATAGTAGTAGATTCAATATCCACTCTAACTATAAATATGACAGATAACTCTTACTATGAAGGTATGATAAATAATGAGAATACTGCTAAAAGTATCACATTAAAATTAGATAAAACATCAAAAATAAAATTAACTGGCGATACTTACATAACAACACTAGATAACGCCGACACAACTAATAGCAATATAAACTTTAATGGTTACAAACTATATGTAAATAATACAGCAATAAATTAAATATCAAAAAGATACTAAAAAATAAAATTAGTATCTTTTTTATCCTCTCAAGCCTTATATAAAATAAGTCTTTCGAGGTATGATAGAGCCTATATAATAGTCTCTATCATAAAATGACAAAGCCAAAGTCTTTGTCATAACATAATTAACAAATTTATCTAAAATAAAATAAAAAGTATGATATAATAGTAAAAAAGAAATAATTAAAGAGGGGGAATAAAAATGATATACATAACAGGAGATACACATAGAGATTTCACTAGACTTAATAATTTAAAAGTAACAGAAAAAGATATGCTAATAGTACTAGGAGACTCTGGTATAAACTATTGCCTTAATGAAGAAGACAATAAATACAAAGACTATTTAAAAAACTACAAAATCAAACTATTCTGTATCAGAGGAAATCATGAAGAAAGACCAGAAAATATTACTACCTATAAAGAAGTAGAAATGTTTGGAGGAAAAGTATTTATAGAAGATAAATACCCTAATTTAATATTTGCCAAAGATGGTGAAATATATACCATAGCGGGTAAAACCATTCTAGTCATAGGAGGAGCCTATTCCGTAGATAAAGAATACAGAATAATGTATGGTTATAATTGGTTCAAAGATGAACAGTTAAGCATAAATGAAATGAATAATATTATAGACAAAGTAAAGGGTAAACACTTCGATATAGTATTAACCCATACATGCCCCTATAAATATGAGCCAAAAGAAGTATTTATACAAGGATTAGATCAGACTAAAGTAGATAAAACTATGGAAAAATTTCTAGATACAATAGAAGAAAATATTACCTATGATAAATGGTACTGTGGTCATTATCACACTGAAAAACAAATTGATAAATTAGAATTTATGTTTAATAATATAAAATTATTTAATGAAGATAAGTAATCCCATTTTATAATAAAATAAAAAAGAAAGGAAGCAATAAAATGGAAAATATAGAAATAAAAATAGAAGAAAATCAGAAAAGGAACAAAAAATTTATTAAAGAATTTGAAGAATGGCTAAAAGAAAAATCATTAAGTGAAAAAACAATAAGCAAACATATAAGTAATGTAGATTTATTTATCAATGACTATTTAAACTATTATGATATAGAATCAGCAGAAGAAGGCATATATTCAGTATATTCATTTTTAAATGGTTGGTTTATAGAAAAATGCATGTGGGCCACACCATATACAATAAAAGAAACCGCAGCAAGTATAAAAAAATTTTACTTATATATGAGTGAAAAAGGCTATGTAAAAAAAGAAGAGTATGGGTCATTATGCAAAATTTTAAAAGATAATATGGATAAAATACTAGATACCTTAGAAAAATTTGATAATGAAGAATATTATGATATATTCTAATGAAAAGAAAAATATATGAATAAAGACTTTAATAATTTAATAAAAGAAATAAAAAAATGTAATATCTGTGAAAATAAATTTGGTTTCAAGCCCCATCCAGTAGTCATAGGATCAGCCTCTTCAAAAATAGTTCAAATAAGTCAAGCCCCATCCAAAACAGTAGACACCACACTAAAACCATTTACCGACCAAAGCGGTAAAAAATTAAAATACGAATGGTATCAAATAACAGATGAAGAATTCTATAATCCAGATAACTTCTTTATTACAGCCCTAGCACATTGCTATCCAGGTAAAGATAAAAATGGTAATGATAAAGCCCCACCTAAGATATGCTATGAAAAATGGATAAAGAAAGAATTAGAATATATAGACAATAAAATATACATCATAATTGGAGCTAAAGCTGCTAAAACATTTTTTCCAAATGAAAACTATAACGACTTAATATTTAAAAACAATATACTATTTGGTAAATTAGCGATAGTTCTTCCACATCCATCCCCACTTAATATCAAATGGTTTAAAGATAATCCAGAGTTTATGGAAAAAAGAATTATCGAAATAAGAAAGATGATAAATGACACATTAAATAAAAACTAAAGGTACTAAAAAAATAGTATCTTTTTTCTAGTCAAGTTAACCAAATTAACATTACTTACATATACTACTTTGAAGGTGATAACTATGAATAATAATATAGATAGGATAGTCCGCAAAGTAGTAATTGACCCAGGGCATGGAGGTACAGATTCGGGCGCTACTGGAAACAATTTGCTAGAAAAAGATTATAATTTATTAATCTCAAAATATATGTATGACAGATTTAAACAGTTAGGAGTACCTGTAGCCATAACAAGAGATTCTGATACAACTTTATCCCCAACCGATAGAGTAAATACCATTTTAAGTAAGTTTGGCAATTCATCGGATGTTATACTAATATCAAATCATGTTAATTCAGGAGGTGCGAATGGTAAGAATGTAGGCAAAGTAAGTAGTGTCTTGTTTACCATTGAAGTAAAAGAATTTTGGTTTAATGCTAAAGTTCTTTTTTTGCGTGTATCGCTAAAAAGTTTGTTTCGTAGTTAATATATGAAGAATAATCGTAATAATTTGACATTTTTATAAAAAAATTACTCCGTGCCGTAATAAATTGACAAAAATTAAATATAGTATTATAATGTATATATAAGAAAGGAAGATGGATTATGGTTATTCGTGAAAGATATTTAAAATTAATTAGACCATTTTATGATCAAGAGTTAATTAAAGTATTAATTGGTATTAGACGTTCTGGAAAATCAGTTATTTTAAAACAAATAATAGATGAGTTAAAAGAAAATAATATAGATGATAATCACATTATCTATATTAACTTTGAGGATTATGATTATGAAGAATATACTGATCCTAAAAAATTAAACAATTATGTTAAAGAAAAAATAATTGATGATAAAAAGTATTATATATTCTTTGATGAAATTCAAAATGTTGATAAATGGGAAAAAGTTGTTAATTCATTAAGAGCAACAAAGAACACATCTATTTTTATAACTGGTTCTAATAGTGATTTGTTATCAAGTGATTTAGCAACTCACATAGCAGGAAGATATGTAAGTTTTAAAATAACTCCATTTACATTTGATGAAGTTTGTAAATTATTAAATATTACAGATAATAGAGATATTGAAGATGCATTTAATGATTATATTAAATGGGGTGGAATGCCACAAAGATTTATGCAAAAAGATGATACTTCAAGAAAGACTTATTTAAATGATATTTATGATTCAATAATAATAAAAGATATCGTAAAAAGATTTAATATTAAAGATATAGATTTATTAAATAGAATAGTTACCTATATTTTAACTACTCCATCTCAAGTATTTTCACCTGATAGTTTAAAAAAATATATGCAAAGTGATTCTAGAAATGTATCATTAGAAACATTATATAATTATCTTGATTATATAACTCGTGCAAATCTTATTTCAAAAGCAGAAAGATATGATGTTAGAGGTAAAAGAATTCTTACAGGTAAATATAAATACTATTTAACTGATTTAGGTTTTACTAACATTTTAAGTGAAGGTAAGAAAGAGCAAATTGGTGCTTATCTAGAAAACATTGTTTATAATGAACTAATTGCTAGAGGATATAATGTTAATATTGGTACATTAGAAAATGGCGAAATAGATTTTATAGCAACAAGGTTTAATGAAAAAATATATATTCAAGTTACTTATATTTTAAGTGATGAAACAGTAATTGATAGAGAATTTAATGCTTATAAAAAGATTGAAGATAACTATCCAAAATATGTTCTTTCAATGGATAAATTTGATTTATCACAAAATGGAATAATTCATAAAAATATAATTGATTGGTTGCTTAAAAGATAGTAAGTAGTTTAAAGAGGTGATTTAAGAATGGCTAATTATGAAAGTGAAGCAAAATTAGAAGATAGAATGATAGATCAACTTAGAAGGCAAGGTTATAATTATATTGAAATAAATGATGTTAAAGAATTAGAACAAAATTTTAGAAATCAAGTTAATTTGCATAATAAAGTAGAATTAAAAGGAAAAGATTTATCGGATAAAGAGTTTGAAAAGTTAATGATAAAAATATCTGGTAAAAGTATTTTTCAATCTGCTAAAGAATTAAGACAAAAGCATGACATAATTCGTGATGATGGTACTATTGCATATATTGAATTATTTAATACTAAAGAATGGTGCAAAAATTTATTTCAAGTTACTCATCAAACTACAGTTGAGGGGAAATATGTTAATAGATATGATGTGACAATTCTTATCAATGGTCTTCCATTAGTACAAATTGAATTAAAACGAAGAGGAATTGATATGAAAGAAGCTTTTGATCAAATCAAAAGATATAAAAATCATTCTTACAATGGACTATATAGATTTATTCAACTATTTGTAATTAGTAATGGTGTTGATACAAAGTATTTTGCAAATGGAGACCAAGAATTAAATTACGGCTTTACTTTTTATTGGACTGATATAAATAATGATAGAATTACTAATCTAGAACAATTTTGTACTTTCTTTTTAGATAGATGTCATATTGCTAAAATGATAGCAAGATATATGATAATAAATGAAACAGAAAAAATGCTTATGGTAATGAGACCTTATCAAGTATATGCAGTTGAAAGTATTGTTGACAGAGCAATAAATACTAGTAATAATGGGTATGTTTGGCATACAACGGGTTCTGGAAAAACAATAACATCTTTTAAGACTAGTCAGATTTTATCCTTAGAGCCATCCATCAATCAAGTGTTTTTCTTAGTTGATAGAAAAGATTTAGACAAACAGACATTAGATGAATTTAATAAATTTGATCCAGGTTGTGTTGATATGACTAATGAAACATTTAAATTAGTTCAACAGATTAAAGATAGTACAAAACCTTTAATAATTACAACTATTCAAAAAATGGCTAATGCATGTTCTAATCCAAGATATGCATCTGTAATGGAAAAATATAAAGACAAAAAAACAGTGTTCATAATAGATGAATGTCATAGAAGTCAGTTTGGTGATATGCATAAGCAGATCGCAAAAACATTTACAAATGCCCAATATTTTGGGTTTACAGGGACGCCAAGATTTGAAGAAAATAAGAGTCAAGATGGTAGAAGTACAGCAGATATTTTTGAAAAATGCTTGCATACATACTTAATTAAAGATGCAATTAATGATGGAAACGTTTTAGGTTTTTCAGTTGATTATGTTAAGACAATAGAAAGTAATATTGATGATATTAATGATGAGAGAGTGCAAGCTATAGATACAGATGAAGTATTTGTAGATGATACAAGAATTATAATGATAGCTCAGCATATTATAGATCACCATAATATTAAAACAAGAGATAGAAAATATAATTCTTTATTTGCTGTTTCATCTATTCCAATGCTTACAAAGTATTATGATACATTTAAAAAACTTGATCATAATTTGAAAATTGGTGCAATATTTACTTTTGGTGCAAATGAAAATTTAGATAATAAAGAAGAACATTCAAGAGATACACTTGAAAGAATAATGAAAGACTATAATAAGATGTATAATACAAATTTTACTACAAATAACTTTGATGCGTATTTTAGAGATGTTTGTAAAAAAATTAAAAATACTGATATTGATATAGTAATTGTAGTGGATATGTTATTAACAGGATTTGATGCAAAACGATTAAACACATTATACATTGATAAACCATTAAAGTTTCATAGTTTAATTCAAACATTTTCAAGAACAAATAGAGTTGAATCAGATACAAAACCATTTGGTAATATAGTATGCTATGATTTGCCTTCTAAATTTAGAGTTGATGAGGCTGTAAAATTATTTTCACAAACGGATAGAACAGATACAGTTATCATGGCACCTTATCCTGATTATTTGGAAAAATATATAAAGGCAGTTAATTACCTTTTAACCATTGCTCCAAGTGTTGATAGTATTCAAGAGTTAGAACAAGATGGTAACGAAGAATGTTTAAAAAAGTTTATAATAGCATTTAGGGAAGTAGCAAAACTATTAGTAAGTTTAAAAACATTTAATGAATTTGATATGAATGCTGAAGAAATACCTATGACATCACAAATATTTGAGGATTATAAAAGCAAATATTATGAAATTTATAGAAAGCTAGTGACAGCAAAAGAAAAAAGCTCAATTTTAAGTGATATTAGTTTTTCATTAGAGTTAATTCAAACAGATAAAATAAATGTTTCTTATATTTTAAACTTAATTAGAAATGTAGATTTAACTAACGAAGAACAAAAACAAAAAGATATAGAGGATATTGAGGCAAAATTAGTTAATGTAACTGATGATGAATTGTTCCTAAAACTAGATTTAATCAAAAGATTCTTATCTAATGTATTGCCTACTTTAAAACCTGAAGATTCAATTGATGATGCACTTAATAATCATATGAATAAAGAAAGGCAGAAAGAAATAGAAAATTTTGCTAAAGAAAATGATATTGATTTAGAAGTATTACAAGCAGTAATTGATGAATTTGAATATAGTGGAATATTCCCTAATGAAATGATAGGTAAATCAATTCATGCTCCATTTTTAAAAAAGATATCGTTAATTGATAATGTAAAGGTATTTATAAAGAGCCTTTTAAGAAAGTATTTATAGGAGGATATAATGTCAAGAGAAGAAAAACAACAAACTCAACAAGCAGAGTTACAAAAACAATTGTGGAGCATTGCTAACACCTTAAGAGGTAATATGGATGCTAATGATTTTAAAAATTATATTTTAGGATTAATATTTTACAGATATTTATCTGAAAATCTTGTTAACTATGTTGAAAGAACATTACTAAAAGATGATGGCATAAGTTATGCAGAGGCATGGAAAAAAGATGAATATAGAGATGAATTAAAAAGATATTTAATAGAAGATTCTAATATGGGATATTTTATTGAAGCAGATAACTTATGGAGTGAATTAATATATAAAATTCAAACAGGTAAATTTGATATTTCAATGTTATCAAAAGCAATTAATTCCATATCAGATTCGACATTAGGTAACGAGTCTGAAGATGATTTTGAAAATTTATTTGAAGATATGGACTTGAATAACTCTAAATTAGGTAGAGGGGAAGCAGAAAGAACTAAGCTAATTTCAACAATAATGCTAAAAATAAATGATATTGATTTTCATCATGAAGATGCTGAAATTGATGTTTTAGGTGATGCTTATGAGTATCTAATATCAAATTTTGCAGCGTCAGCAGGTAAAAAAGCAGGAGAGTTTTATACACCACAACAAGTATCAAGAATATTAGCAAAGTTAGTTACTATAAACAAGAGCAAATTACAAAGTGTTTATGATCCAACTTGTGGGTCTGGTTCTTTACTATTAAGAGTAGGTAAAGAAACAAAAGTTAGTTCATACTACGGACAAGAATTTAATTCTACAACTTACAACTTAGCAAGAATGAATATGTTATTACATGGAATATCATTTAAACATTTTGATATAAAAAATGCTGATACATTAGAAAATCCAAAACATAAAGATATGAAATTTGATGCAATCGTAGCTAATCCTCCATATTCAGCACAGTGGAGTGCAGATCCTAAGTTTATGGAAGATGAAAGATTTAGTGCCTATGGAAAATTAGCACCAAAGTCTAAAGCAGATTTTGCATTTATTCAACATATGATTTATCAATTATCTGATAATGGAACAATGGCAGTTGTTCTTCCACATGGTGTTTTATTTAGGGGAGCATCGGAAGGTACAATAAGAGAATATTTAATAAAAGAAAAAAATTATTTAGATGCTGTTATAGGATTACCTGCAAATATATTTTTTGGGACTAGTATCCCAACATGCATATTAGTATTTAAAAAATGTAGAGAGCATGAAGATAACATTCTATTTATCGATGCTTCTAAAGATTTTGAACCTGGAAAA
>CAVCHK010000083.1:0-4088 GCA_963601985.1 Paludibacteraceae bacterium | reverse complement strand
ATATGCAATAGATGACTATTTAACTAATGAAATGCAAACCATATATGGAATTATATCCATGCCTGCAACATTTATGGTACTATGTAGTCAATTTATAATACAACCACTATTAGTTAAGTTTACTGATTTAATAAAAAATAAAAAATATAAAAACTTATTTAATCTAAGTATTAAAACACTATTATATATTACTTTAGTAGGCATTACTTGTACTATAATAGCTTATTTTCTAGGAATACCAGTATTAGAACTAATATACGGTATAAAATTAAAAAAATACTTAATCCCATTACTAATTATAATCATAGGAGCTACTTTCTTTAGCATATCATTTGCTATATCAAGCATATTAACAGCAATGAGGAAAACATTTATACAAATAATATTTTATATTATTTGTAGTCTAATAATTATGTTTTTATCTAGATATTTAGTATTTAACTATAGTATATTAGGAGGTACTATATCTTATTTAATTACTATGATAATATTATGTGTGATGTATACAATATACTATTTCATTATAATAAAGAAAAAAGGAGGTATAAAATGAATATTATATATACATTAAATGATGGTTTTGTTCCTCAAGTAGCAGCGGCAGTTGTATCAGTTTGTGAAAACAATAAATTAGAAAAAGAAATTAATTTTTACATTATTTCTTATGGTATAAAGGAAAATAATAAGAAATTATTAAAAGAATTAGTACTTAGTTATAAGAGAAATATTAAAATAATAGAGTTAAATAGTCTAGAAGATTACTTTGATTTTTCTTTCGACACTTCAGGGTGGAATCCTATTGTTTTAGCAAGACTATTAATAGATCAATTAGTACCAAAGAGTATTAATAAAATTTTATATTTAGATGGCGACACCATTGTAAGAGGTAGTTTAAATAAATTATGGAATACCAAACTTGATAATAAGACATTTGCTATGAGTATTGAACCCACTATTGATAAAAATAGAAAAACCAATTTAGGACTAAAAAATTATCCATACTATAATGCTGGTGTAATATTAATTAATTTAAAAAGATTTAGAGATATAAATGCTTCTAGTACAATTATAAATTATTATAAAGAACATAATGGCAAATTATTTGCAAACGATCAAGATGCCATAAATGTATCAATGAAAGATGAAATATTAACTATAAGCCCTAAATATAATTTTTATAATATATTTTACCAATATCCTTATAGTTTTATGAAAAAACTTATGGGCAATGTAAAATATATAGATAAAGATACCTATATATCCGCTGTTAAAGAACCATGTATTATTCACTATTTAGGAGAAGAAAGGCCATGGAGAATTGGAAATTATCATAAATATAAAAAAGACTATTTAAAGTATCTTGATATGACTCCTTGGAAAGGTCAAAATATGGAAAGTGGATGGAAATTATATTTTATATGTTGGTATATATTTAATTTCTTTACTAAACCATTTCCATATCTTCGCTATAATATTATTAATGCTCTAATTCCAAAATTTATGAAATATCGCTCAAAAAAATTAAAGGTGATAAGTAATGAAAAAAAATAATATTCATACTTTTGTAGTATTAGCATATAAAGAAAGTATTTATTTAGAAGAATGTATTAAATCAGTATTAAATCAATCTATAAAGACTAATGTTGTAATAGCTACTACTACAGACAATAAATTTATCAGAGATATAGCAAATAAATACAAGTTAAAAGTTATAGTGGGCAAACATACAACAATAGGAGGAGACTTTGACTTTGCTAGACTATCCGTTAACTCCGAATTAGTTACAATAGCACATCAAGATGATACTTATGATTATAATTATGCAGAATGCGTTATTAATGCTTATAAAAAAAATAATAATTCATCAATTATATTTACAGATTATTATGAAATAAGAGAAGATAATAAAGTATATAATAATAATAATCTCAAAATAAAAAGACTATTATTATCCCCACTTAAAATTAAACTTCTAGGAAAAATAAGATTTATCAAAAGACTAGTAATAAGTCTTGGTAATTCCATATGTTGCCCTTCGGTTACTTTTGTAAATGATAATTGTCCAAAAAACCTATTTACATCAAATTATAAAAGTAATTGTGATTGGTATGCATGGGAAAAATTATCTAAATTAAATAAAAGCTTTATATATATATCCAAAAAACTAATGGGACACAGAATAGATGAAACAACAACTACAACAGACATAATTAATAATGGTATTAGAACAAAAGAAGATTTAGAAATATTAAAAAAATTTTGGCCAAATAAAATAGCATTAATAATAAACAAAAAGTATAGAAAGTCCGAAGAAAGTAATAAAAAAATACAGTCTTAATCAAGGCCGTATTTTTTATGATCTAGCTCCACCATCTACTTGTAATATTTCACCAGTTATATACTCAGCCATATCACTTGCTAAGAACAAATAAGCATTAGCAATATCTTTAGGCCTACCAATCCTTTTTAAAGGAATAGATTCAATTAAAGGTTTAATAATTTCCTTTGGAAGTGAAGAAACCATATCAGTTTCAATAATTCCTGGAGCAACTGCATTAACCCTAATATTAAAAGGTGCAAGTTCCCTTGATAAAGACTTAGTAATTCCATTTACTGCATATTTACTCATTGGATACATACAACCACTAGGCTGCCCATAAATACTAACCATAGAACTTGCATTTAATATAACCCCATTATTTTTCCTCTTCATATAAGAAGATGCAACCTTAGAACATATAACTACTGACTTAATGTTAAGGTCAATTATTTTATCAATTTCATCTTCAGTATAATCATTAATTCTTGTTTTTGAAGATATACCAGCATTATTAACTAATATATCAATATGGCCAAAAGTATTATACACTTTTTTGAATGCCTTATTTATTTCATTTTCATCACTTAACTTAGGATATAATCCCATTACTTCATAATTTTCATTTCCCCCTTTTAATTTAATAATTGCCTTATTTACAGTTTCTTTTTTAGAACCAAATAAAACCACTTTTGCTCTATTTTGCAAAAACAAATTTGCAGTTTCAAAACCAATACCCCTCGTACCACCAGTTATGATAGCTACCTTATTATTTAACATATTATCACTAATCCCTTCATATAAATTATAACTTTAATTTCTTATTTTGTAAAACAAATTATTAAAAATATCCCCCTTTTATAAAGAAAATATATATTATATATGAAAATAAAAAATACTTCTAATTTTTATGTAGTTATTATTTTAACTAGTTTTTTAAACATATATATAGTATAATAGATGTAGGAAAGAAGTGAATATCAATGAAACACATTTTTATAATAGGATCAAGAGGGTATAAAGCTAACTATGGAGGATGGGAAACATTCGCATCAAAATTAGTAGATAATTATAATGATAGTGAAGTATTATTTCATATTAGCGGTTTATCAGAAGATATAGACAATCTAAATCATATAGTAAATAATAATATAATAACAGATTCTTTTTATATAAAACAATCAGGAGGATTAAAAATGCTTTTATGTACTATAAAAGCATTTAGATATTATTTAAAATATATAAAAAAAAATAACATTAAAAACTCATATATATATATATTAGGTTTAAAATTAGGACCATTTTTAAAAATATATAAAAACAAACTAAATAAGTTAAATATAACCACATTAGTCAATCCTGATGGACTAGAACACGAAAGAAGTAAATGGAGTTACCCCATAAAAAAATTCTTTTTATTAAGTGAAAAATGGATGTTACCTAATTGTAATATTATTATATGCGATGCAAGAGGTATAAAAAAATATATAGATTTAAAATATCCATCATTAAGAAAAAAAACAATATATATAGCATATGGTACTGATAAAATAGATTTAAGTAAAGTAAATGAAAAAGAAATATTAAACGAATATAAATTAAAGAAAGATAATTATCTTTTAATGGTTGGAAGATTAGTACCTGAAAATAATTATGAATTAGTAATTAATGAATTTATGCAGTCTAATATTAATAAAAATTTAGTAATTATATCAAACATATCAACTTCTAAATACTATAATGAAATAATTACTAAAACTAATTGTTTAGC
>CAVCHK010000082.1:0-2379 GCA_963601985.1 Paludibacteraceae bacterium | reverse complement strand
AAATGATTGTTATGTTTTTTTGGTTATTTTTGATATATTTTGGTTAAATAGTCTTTTTCTTTTATTATTTTGTTATTTATATTGAAATAGTGGGTTTTATTTTTATACATATATGATTTGTTACTTATTAGTTTTTTCTTTTTGTATTCTATGTTATATAGGTATCTTTCTAGGATAAATTTATTATAGGTATATTCTATGTTTTGGTAAGTGGTATAAATGTTTTTCATAAGGAGTCCTAAAATTATAATAAAGCTATAGTTGTATTCAAAGAATCTGCCCACTAGTAACATTATAATGGTTATTAAAGAAATAAGGGTTGTTAATTTGTTTGATAGTTTATATGGTATATATTTTGATAGTATGAGGTTTATTATTTTTGATCCATCTAATGGTATTATTGGTAATATATTAAAAAAAAGAATATTATTATGATAGAGGGTAAATATGTTGTATATATATTCTCTTATATATCCTTTTGTATATAATATTGTTATTATCATATAATATATAATTTGTGAAATTGGTCCTGATATGGAAATTATTAGGTCTTTGTTTATATTTGTATTTATTAGAGTTTTGAATTTTGTTATTCCTCCGTATGGATATATTGTTATTTTATCTACTTTATAGTTATAGTATAGTCCTATTAGGTAATGGCCTAATTCATGGATAATTATTATACTGGTAAAAATTATTAGGTTTGAGAAGTATCCTGTCAGGATAAAGCCTATAGCGGTGATTATAAAAGTGTAATGGAAAGTGATTTTATTTAATATAATCTTCATAGTTTAGGTATTTATCATCTTTACTGAAGACCATATATAGTGTTTTATTGATTTCCCCTACAAAGCTTCCTTTTTCTATATAATCATATAGTTTTAAGGAAGATATAGTTATATTTCCATACCAGTAGTATATTCCGTTTAAGTCTTCTATAATAATGGTATTGCCATAGTTTTCTTTTTCTCCTATAAAGACGACCATTCCTTCTTCTAAAGATGGTACTAGATAGTTTTCTTCTACATCTAGTTTTACTCCATCATAGTAGATTGATGATGTTGTATACTTTAGTTTTTCGTTAAATACTTTTTCTGTATTTACTTCTTTTTTTAGTGGTATTATTCCTCCTAGGTATTGGTTATAGGTTTTTTTTATTTTGGTAAATGATATGTCTTCTGTGTATAAGTATTTATGAATAATCTCTTTATAGTTTTCATCTGTTTTGATAGCAATAGCTAATGATATGAAGATTATTATAACTATGGTTATTCTTATTAAAAGATTTTTTAGGTATTTTTTTGTTTTGGATTTGTCTTTGCTAGTTTTACTTAGGTATTTTTTATATTTATCTATATCGTGCATTATTATCACCAGTAAAATATATGATAAGTTATATTAAAAAGAACTATTTTTTAGTTCTTTTCTTGGTTTTTTTATCTTTTATTATTTCTTTCTTTTTATATATTGTAGTAACATTTGGTCTTGTTGTTTCTACTATAAAGACTTTATCTTTATATTTTTCTTGTTCTTCAGTGGTTAATTCATCGTAGATGTAGAAAAGATTGCGTTTTATTTGACTACCTCTATATGTTAGGGGTAGTTCTGCAAAATATATATCTTTTCCAAAATCCCATAATATTCTTGGCTCGCAAGAGATATTTTTTTGTTCTTCTTCGGTAAGGTTATCTTTGGCGTAATAGTTATTTTTTTCATCTTTGATGTATACTACTAATGGTACTGTTTTTATTTGGTATTTGTCTTTATTATCCATGTTAGTCACCTCCTTACATTGTTATTTTAAGTATCTTATTTTTATTTCTGTATTGAATTTGTTATCGAAAAATAAGTTATTTAATTCTTTTTTATCATATACTAGGGTTAGATAATTGTTTTCTATATACACTTTAATTATATTATTGAATTCATTAGTTATTCTATTTATGTATTCTTCTTTTCTTTTTTCTATATCTTGTTTGGTTAAGGATATATTGGTGTTTTTATCTATTACTACTTCACCATTACCTATTAAGACATCTTCTTCGAATATTTTTTCTGATATGTATTTTTTGGTGTAGTTATACTTGGTAAGTAAATCATCTATATTTAATTCTCTTTCGGTAGCTAAGTCAATATTTGTTGTTATTATATAACTTTTGTTATTGTCTTCAAATAGGTTTTCATCTAGTTTTATATTCATTTGATAATATATTGATAGGACTGCTCCATTTATTTGAGTTTTTATATTACTTGTAGCGGTATTTACTGGGGTATATCCTTCTTTTGGCATAATATTATTATAATATCCTGAAATGTAGTTTAGTATTTCTTTTTCTTCGTTTATGAAGTCTTTTGTTACTTCTTCATCAATGTTTGTTA
>CAVCHK010000081.1:0-4399 GCA_963601985.1 Paludibacteraceae bacterium | reverse complement strand
CAATTGTTCTTGTAATATATTTCATTTTTATCACCTGGAATAATAATATCATATTATAAATAAATTGTCAACGAATTCGGAATTTAATTCCGAATTTACATAAATAGATAAGAGCGTTTTTAATCTTCACTTATTATTTCTTTTCTTTTGATAAAACTTATTACAAATATTAGTACTACTGATATATATAATATTATCTTTATATCATTTATGAAATAGCCTATCAGGCAGAAGATACTTCTTGTTATACAAAATATTACTTCTACTAGTTGGATATATCCTTTTATATTGGTATCTTTATTTATGTTATAGATATTTTCTGTGGATACTATTTCAAACATTTTAATACCTAGTCCTTCAAGAAAGCCTATTACTAATATTAGATATTTATTAGTGATATTTAATTTAAGTAATAATATTAGACAGAATATTATATTTAGGTATTTAAAATATTTGTTATCATCTATTTTTCTTATAAAGAAGTAAATAAAGATACATGATGATATACCTACTAGAGCATTATATATTCCTACATATTCTATTCTACTATTTATAAATAAGTATAGATATAAGGGTTCTAGAGAAAGATTAATTACTTTAGCCTGCTCTAAGATAAAGAATTTTAATTTGTTTTTTTCGATCTTTTGGTATTTTATTATATTATTGTCTTCTTTGATATTTAATTTGAATAATGGTAAGATAGCTAATATGGATAGGATTATTACTATTATGGCAAGAATTATTAGTGATAGTTTTTTGGTTACATAACTAACTAGTATGGGAGATATTATTAGGCCTATATTACTAAATATTAGAATACTTCCTATTTCTTTTTTTCTTTCTTTATCTATTGCTTTTATGGCAAAATAGTGTCTTAGACTGTGATAACTATAAGATGAGATTCCATATATTATGCTAAATATTATTAGATTATTAATTGTTTTATCCATTGTAGACATAAAATAAAAGCTTAGACTAAATATTATACTGGATAGTATTAATATATATTTGGCATTTATATATTTAGTCAGGTATATGATTATAATACTAGTTACTCCTCCAGTAAAATATAAAATAGTAAAGAATAAGAGAATATCTTTTAGGGAATAGCCCATTTTATATAATAGTACTGAAGAGAATATTTCTACTATATTTCTTGCTATAGTAGATATCAGTATGAATATATCATATCTTTTTATGTTATTCATGTTATCACCATTTATTAGTATGTATTTTATTTATTTTATGATACAATATTAATTGGGTGATTTGATGTTTAAATATACTTTAGATAATAAAAGATATCATACTCTTAATTATTACTTAAGAGGGAAATTTAATTCTAAGGTATGTAAGATTAGTTTGAATGCTGGTTTTACTTGTCCTAATATTGATGGTACAAAGGGATATGGTGGATGTATATATTGTTCTAAGAGTGGTTCTGGGGAATTTGGTGGTAATCCTAGTAAGAGTTTAGTAGAACAATTTAATGATGTTAAAGAAGTACTGACTAAAAAGTGGCCTAATGCTAAGTATATTGCTTATTTTCAAGCTAGAACTAATACTTATGCTCCTCTTTGGGTATTAAAGGAAAAATATGAGAGTGTTTTGGGTATTGATAATGTTATTGGGCTTGATATTGCTACTAGATGTGATGCTATTAGTGATGATGTTTTAGATTACTTAGAAGAGTTATCTAAAAGAACTTTTTTAACTATTGAACTTGGACTACAGACTATTAAAGAAAAGACTTCTATTCTTATTAATAGAGGTCATACTTTAGATGAGTTTGATGATATGGTAAAAAAGCTTAGGGATAGAAATATTAATGTTGTAGTGCATATTATTAATGGTCTTCCTTATGAGGATGAAAATGATATGTTAAATACGGTAAGACATCTTAATAAGCTGGATATTCAGGGTATTAAGATTCATATGCTTAATATTGTTAAGGATACTCCTTTGGAGGTTTTATATAATAAAGAGAAATTTCATATTTTGACTAAAGATGAATATATTGATATTGTTATTAAGCAATTAGAGTTATTGGATGAAAAAATAGTAATTCATAGAATTACTGCTGATCCAGATATTAATTCTTTAGTGGAGCCTAAGTGGCTTGTTAAGAAATTTTGTGTTTTGAATGATATTGATAAAGAGATGAAAAGAAGAAATACTTATCAGGGTAAATATTTTAATAGTTAGTACCGTTTGGTACTTTTTTTATATGTAAAAGAAAAAGAACTTTAGTAGTTCTTTAGAATAATCTTAATATATCATTAAATGTTACATATATCATTAAGAGCATAAGTAAGCCAAATCCTATAGTATTTACCATACCTTCTACTTCTCTTTTTATTGGTTTTTTTCTTATTTTTTCTATTATTAGGAATAATACTCTTCCTCCATCAAAGGCTGGGAATGGTAATAGGTTTATTACTCCTACATTCATTGATAAATATGCTGTTAGGTATATGATACTTTGAAGTCCTTGTTTGGCTTGAGAATCCACTACTGTATAGATACCTACAGGACCTGATAGTTCTTTTACGGATACTCCTCCTATAAAGAGTTGTTTTAATGTTGTTAGCATTAATTTATATAATGCTACTGTTGTATTTGCAGCATAGGATAAGGAATTTGTAAAACCGTGTCTTACTGTGTTATCTAAGCTTATTCCTACTACATAACTTTTATTTCCTTCTTCATCTGTAATAGTATCTGGTGTTAATTTTACTTCTCTTACTTTATTATTTTCATCTTTTAGGGTGAAGGTCATTTCTTTTCCTTCACTTATTCCTATATATAGTTGTACTTCACTCCAACTTGATATTTTATGATTATCTATTTTTATGATTGTGTCGCCTTTTTCTATACCTGCTGCAAAAGCTGGATAGTCTTCATTTACATTTGCTATAATTGGTTTAGTTGATATACTTCCCCATACTAGACCCATTATAAATAATAGTATAAAGGCTGATATGAAGTTATTCATTGCTCCTGCGATCATGATAAGAAATCTTTGCCATACTGGTTTACTATATAGCATTCTTTCTTTTGGTATTTTGCTGTTATCATCGGCATCTTCTCCCGCTAAAGAAACGAAACCTCCTATTGGGATCAGTCTTAGACAGTATTCTGTTTCTCCGCCTTTCTTTTTATAGTGAAGTAGTTTTGGTCCCATTCCTATTGAAAATTCATATACATATACTCCAAACATTTTTGAAAAGATAAAATGTCCGAATTCATGTACTAATACTATTCCCCCTAAAATTATTATAAACCATATTATTCCCATTTGTTTTTTCCTCCTTTATAAAATACTTAGTAATAGTGCCATTCCTAAACTTACGAATATTACACTATCGAATCTATCTAATATTCCTCCATGTCCTGGTATTAGATTTGAATAATCTTTCTTATCGAAATATCTTTTTATACTACTAAAGACTAAGTCTCCTAATTCGCTAAGAATTGTTAATATTATACTTAATATTATTATCTTTATAATAGATAAGTCATTTATAAACATTATGTAATACATACTACCTATAAATGAGCCTGCTAGAGCTCCTATTAGGGAACCTTCGATTGTTTTTTTTGGTGATATTGTTGTAAAGTGTTTTCTTCCTATTAACATACCTCCTATATAAGCATACGTATCTGTAATAAAAGATATTATAAATATATATATGCATTTATGAATACTTAAATCTCGCATAGTAATTATATTACTAAAGGCAAATGATAAAAAGTATGTTATTCCTAAGAAATAAAAGGCATCATTTATATTATATTTATCTTTATTGTTATAAAATACTACTGGTAGTATTATTATTAATATTGGCAAATATATTAATACTTTTATATCTAGGGTATATAATGTATTATTTAGTAGTATTAATAACATTGAAATATATGATAATATTTTTATTTCTTTGATATCTTTATTTTTATATTTTATATCTATAAGTTCTTTTAATCCTAATAAGGCTACTAGTGATATTGTTATAGCAAAAGGAATATCTCCTAAAAGGATAGATGTTATTAGAACTATTAGGACTATAGCTGCTCCTAGAATTCTTTTTTTCATATTTCCTCCTTAAGTTCTTTTTCTATTTCTTTAGTCATACAATACTTATCTATTTGCATAACTAATTAATTTTTGATTACCTAATTTTGTTATTCCTATAACATTGTTATCATTTTTAAACTAGTGGGATTTTGCTAGTTTATTAATAACAACATCACCAGGATTGTCAAAGTTTTTATATTGCCTTTTTGACTTTTGCATTGTTAATAAAACTTTAAGTTATTTTATTTGGCATTATAAATTCAAAATTATCGGTAGGTAGTTTGGCTCCACTTCTTTTTAGTAATTCGAATTCGTTATAATTTT
>CAVCHK010000080.1:0-7752 GCA_963601985.1 Paludibacteraceae bacterium | reverse complement strand
TTCTATAAATAGTATATCATATTTTTTTATTTGCCCCGAAAAATTTTTTACACCCTTAATTAATTGATTTATGTTAATAGTAAGGTACTGATTTTGTGTTACCTATTGTAAAATAAAAGGATGCTAGTAGCACCCTATTTATTTTTCTTATCAATCATTTCATTTATTACAGTACCAAATGTAGCTAGGTTTTGCATTTCTGATGGTACGATTATTTTTGTTGATTGGCCTGAGGCTAATTTTTCTAATGCTTCATAACTCTTTAGTGCTAATACTGAAGAGTCTGCTTTGGCTTCTTTTAACATTTTAATACCGTCAGCTTCAGCTTTCTTTATTTTTAATAGGGCTTCGGCTTCTCCTTCAGCCATTTTAATTTGGGCTTCTTTTTGAGCTTCGGCTTTTAATATAGCTGATTCTTTTTCACCTTCGGCAATTAAGATACTAGATTTCTTTTCACCTTCGGCTTGAAGAATTTTTTCTCTTCTTTCTCTTTCTGCACGCATTTGTTTTTCCATGGCTTCTTGAATATCTCTTGGTGGTAAGATATTTTTTACCTCTACTCTATTTACTTTTATACCCCATGGATCAGTTGCTTCATCTAGTATACTTCTCATCTTAGAATTTATGATATCTCTTGAAGTTAGTGTTTGATCAAGTTCTAATTCTCCAATAATATTTCTAAGAGTTGTAGCAGTTAGATTTTCAATAGCACTTATTGGTGATTCAATACCATAGGTGTATAATTTTGGATCGGTAATTTGAAAATATACTACTGTATCTATTTGCATTGTTACGTTATCTTTAGTGATAACTGGTTGTGGAGCAAAGTCTTTTACTATTTCTTTTAGGGTTACTTTATTAGATATTCTATCTATAAAGGGTATTTTGAAGTGTAAACCGTTTTGCCAGGTAGTTAAATAACTACCTAATCTTTCTATAACATAGTCTTTTGCTTGTGGTACTATAATAACATTTGGTATTATGAATAGTGCCACTAGTATTAATATTATAATAAATACATTCATAATTAATCCTCCCATTTCTCTACTTTTAGTTTTACACCATCGATAGCTAGTACTTTTACATAGTCATTTTTTTTGATATTATGACTACTGTAAGAAGACCATAGTTTTCCATCTACTTTTACTTCTCCTATGGTATCTTTTGGTATATCTGTTGTTGCTATACCTTTCATACCTATTACTCTATCTAGATTGGTGCATACTTTTTTAGTATTTATTTTTTTATATATTCTCTTACTCATAGGCATTAATAATACTCCTACGAGGACAAATATCCCTATTTGAATATAGAGGCTATCTGTAAAAAGAGATATAGCCATTGCTAATAATCCACTTATGACAAACCAAATACTTACTAAATTAGTTGTCATTAGTTCTAATAGCCCTAATAGAACTACTACTGAAAGCCAAACGTATAACATATTTATCACCTACTTATTTATATGTTATTTTATAATATATATTTCCTTTTCTTTATTATAGCAGATTATTATTATTTATTCTACTATTATTTACAATTTTTGTTGTTTTTGTTATAATTGTTGTGGAGGATAGATATGGAAAGTGATTATATTAGTTTTTTATTTCAGATTGTAACTTGTTTTTTACTTAGTGGGTGTATTGGTGTTGAGAGGCAATATAGAAGAAGAAATGTTGGTCTTAGAACAATTATACTTGTTAGTTTAGGTTCTTTTTTGTTTGTTAGATTCTCTTATGCTTTTCCTAGTTCTGATATGACAAGAGTGGCTGCTCAAGTAGTAGCGGGTATTGGTTTTTTAGGGGCTGGTGTTATTATCAAGGATGATAGATCTGTTAAGGGTCTTACGACCGCTGCGACACTTTGGTGTAGTGCGGCTATTGGTATTCTTTGCGGAGCTAATTTAATTTTTGAAGCTGCTATAGGAACATTATTTATTTTGTTTACTAATATTATTTTAAGAAGTGTTAATAATAAGATTAATTCTTTAAGTGGTAATGTTAATTATTATTTATATCATTATAGTATTATTTGTGAGGAGAATAGTGAGATGGATATTCTTAAAATAATTGAGAATATTACTAAGAAGAATAAGGTTTCTATTCAGAGTTTGGAGACTGATGATATTAAGGATGGTAATGTTAGTATTTCGCTTTGTGTTTTTAGTGATAAAAAGGAAGATAATGTTAGTAGTGAGATTATGCAAAAGTTATCTGAAAGAAGTGATATTATTTCTATATCTCTTAATAAAGATGATAAGAGATTCTTATATGATGATGAAGAATTATAAAAATACCTAGTATTATAGTTTTATAATACTAGATATTTTTTTTATTACTTTTTTCTCTATTCTAGATATATATGACTGAGATATTCCTAACAGGCTTGCTACTTCTTTTTGTGTCATTTCTTTTTTGCCATTTAATCCATAACGCAACTCTATTATTTCTTTATCTCTCTTTTCTAGTTTTGATACTTCTTCATACATTAGATATTTATCTAATTCATCTTCTATTGGTTTAGTAACTATATCTTCTTCAGTACCTAGTACATCTTCTAGATGAAGTTCATTTCCTTCGGAATCAAATGATAGGGAATCTTCAAGGGATATTTCGGTTCTTTTTCTTTTTGTTTTCCTTAGATACATTAGTATTTCGTTATCTATACATCTAGAGGCATAGGTTGCTAGTTTGATGTTTTTATCGTTTTGATAGGTATTTACTCCTTTTATTAAGCCTATTGTTCCTATTGATACTAAGTCTTCTAAATCTATTTTGGTGTTTTCATATTTTTTAGCTAAGAATACTACTAATCTTAGATTATGTTCTATTAGTTTATCTCTTGCTTTCTTATCGCCATTTAAAAAGAGGTTTATGTATTTTTCTTCTTCTTCCTTGGTAAGTGGTTCTGGTAGTATATCACTACTTCCTACATAAAATAGATAATTTAATTTACTGAATATTTTTTTTAATAATTTTAACATATTATCATCCTTTCATTAATTCTTTATGTAGTAGTACTTCTATTCCATTTATTAAGTTGGGACTAGATGAGAAGGCTATTAAGAGATTGGTTTTATAGCCTATTTTTTCGATATATATTTTTTCTATTTTAATGCATTTTAGAAGGCCTTCTCCAGAGAGGGTGTGATATGGTACTAAAATGAAATCGTCTTCTTTTTGGTATTTTTTGTCTACTAGAATTATTGGTCTTTTTTTATATGGATCATATACATTACTTCTATTGATAGTACTATTATTACTAAGTAATTGAGATAGATATTTAGGGTTACTTTGGAGTTAAATAGGTATATTAATCCTCCTAAGAGGATACTTAAGATGTAAGTATATATAATATTTGTTAAGAGATATCTTATGTTCTTATACTTAAAGGTGATTATATTCATTATTAATATTGTTACTGTCTCTATTAATAATTTGTTTATACTTGTAAATATTATTAAAGATGATAATCCTCCTATTAAAGAGGCTATTATTATTCTTTTGTAAGTCGTATTTCTTTTTAGTAATATACTTACTGAGGTTATAATTATCATATCCATAATAGTATTAAATAATAAAAATAAATCAATATATATCTTCATATATTGATTATAAAAAAAAGAATATAAATATTGTGTCGATTTATATTCTATTTGAAAGTTTTATTTTCATCTCCAGAACAATAGCCCGTGCCTATTTTATCTCCTTCTACATATTCTTTGCCTGAAATATTACAGCCCATCTTTGTAACAGCATCTTGAAGGTAGCCACCAAATACTTTTACTGCTCCTATTGCTAATACAGTAATTAATGATATTATAAGTACATACTCCACTAGTGTTTGTCCTTTTCTATTTAATTTCATATTTCCACCTTCCGTATTTCTTTATTTTTCTAAAATAATTGTACTATATTTTTTTGATTATTGCAAGAGTTACTCACAAGTATAATTAAAATTATATGTAAATTGTTTAGTAGTACAATTAAATGTTACTTCTATTTTTTTGGTTGTTAAATCTTCATCATTTATTGGATTCTTTATATCACTACTTATTTTTCCTACTTCTATTAACTTAGATATAGGGATCTCTATGGTATTATCACAAGTGAAGTTTAAATCGTATTTATTTTCATTTACATATATTTTAGTAGCACTAATGATATTGTTTTTTAGGTTTTCACATGATTTTGTTTTATTTTTGTTAATCATACTTATTACATTTGGAACTAGTATAAGGGATATTATACCTATTAGGGCTATTACCATTAATGTTTCTATTAGGGTAAATCCTTTATTATTCATATTATCCTTCACTTTCTAATTTTTGGTTATAGGCTTCTTCGATGTCTTCGGTTACTTTATCGATATTGTTTTTTTTGGCAGTTAGCATTGATAAATAAGTACTTGTAAGTAGGACAAATAGTATTAATAGGCCATATAGTACACTGGTTATAGCAAAACCTTTATTATTTAATTTCATTATATTTCCTCCTTAGTAAGTAATTACTTTCTTATCAGTTTCTCCTAAACTACTTTGGTTTTCTTCTTTTATTACAATAGTATCTGGGTTACCATCGGATATGTATTTGGTATTTTCTAGCATTTTGAAGACCATTTCTATATCAAATTCTTTTCCATTGTTATCATAGGCTCTGCATCTTTTTAGGAATGTTTTATCAAAATTTTTATCAAAGCATGATACTTCTGGTTCCCATCCTACTCTTAGGGCTGCTTCAGTAGTGTATGTTTTATCATTATAGGTAGTTGATAATACATACTTAAAATTTGGGTTATCTTTGGTATATGGACTTCCAAAAGGAAGTGCTATTATTTTTACGTATTTTGAGGGAATAATATTTTCTAATTCATCATAGACATAGGCTATTTCTTTTTGGACTCTATCTGATGTTGATTTTTTGATATCTAGATGGGTTTGGGTATGATTACCGATGTCATAACCATTATCTACTAGCCAATTTAGTATTTTTTCGTTATATTCTTCTTGGTTAAAGATACCTCCATTTACAAAGAATGTAGCAGTTACATTTACATCTTTATGATTTTGTTTGAATTCTTCTAGTATTCCTACGGCACTGTTTTTATCGATAATGATATTACCGTTTTCGTCTAGTCCTGTTACTTTTATATTATCTTCGTTTCCATCATCAAAAGTTAATATGATAGGGCTTTTTCCATACTTAGCAGTTACTTTACCATTTATATAGTCTTCTAAACGTATCATTTCATAACCGTTTTCGTAGTAATACTCTAAATCTTCTCTAAAGGCAGATGGAGTTCTATTATATCCATCTTTATCTACATTTCCTCCTATTGTTCCTGTAGAAGATGAGGTTTTTTCTCTAATTCCATGATACATCATTATTGGTACTTTTCCTAGTTCATTAATATTATCACTTGCTAGTTTTTCTTTATCTAATTTACCTAGTGATATTACTACATCTAATTTCATACCTTTATCTATTTTGGTATTTTCTTTTATGCTTTGGGATATTACTTTATCTTTAGTGATATCATCACTATATTCATATGTTATATTGGCTTCTAGGGAATATTTTGATGTTAGGTTATTTACTTCAGTAATATCATTTAGTTTTGGCATTAAATCTTCTTTTTTATTATTTATTATTTCTTTAGGGAATCCTACTACTTTTAATACTAATAATATTATTATCATTAATAGTATTGCTACTATTAATATTATTTTTCTTTTCTTTTTTCTTTTTTTTCTATGCATGTTGGCTCCTCCTATATTATATGTTAATTATAATATATTTTTGGTAATTTTGGAAGTATTATATGAAAAATATAGTATAAAATGTGTATACTATATTTTAGTTATTTTTTAGATATTCTATTACTTCACTAAAGTTATCTACTTTGATTATATTTAATTTATAGTTGTATTTTTCTTTTGTTTTTATTGCTTCTTCATAGTTAGCACTTGGTACAAAGACGATATCCATTTTATTTTTAGCGGCTCCTATTATTTTGTATTTCACTCCATCTATTTCTCCTACGGAACCATCAGATGAAATAGTACCTGTACCTGCTATATTTCGTCCTTTTATGATATCTTCATCTGTTATAGCATTATATATAGTTAGTGTAAGCATTAAGCCTCCTGAGGCTCCTCTTTCAGTGCTTTTGAATTTTATATCTATTTGAGGTTCTATATCATATTCGTACTCTGTTGTTATTATTACTCCTATGGCTTTAGTATTTCCTTCTTTGGATACTTTGGTAGTTATTTCTTTTTCTTTATTATCTCTTATAATAGTTAGTTTTATTTCATCATCTATATTCTTTGCCTTAATTATATTTTGTATTTCTTTTATATCACTTACTTTTATATTATCTACTTTGGTTATGATATCTCCTACTAAAAGATTGTTATCTTTAGTTGTGGCAATAACTATATTTTTTTTATCTTTTATTTCTATTTTTTTGTTTGCACTTTGATATGCTACCATTGTTGCTATATCTAAAGAGCTATCTCGCATTATTTTATCTCTTTCTTTTATTTCATTAGTGGTCTCATTGGATACTTTTTTTGTTTCTATTTTTTCTATTTGCCATGATGATAGTTTAGCTACTATGTATGTTAGAGGAGTTATTTCATATTCACTTACGTATAACATATTTATACTACCTTCACTTTCTCTCGTGTAATTATCCATTACTACTCTATCTGTTATATTTATTGTTCCTCCAGGAGCCATGGCATAGTATGGAAAGTGAATATTCATAAGTAATAATAGTACTGTTAATACTATTATGAATTTATAGTTTTCTTTTATTATTTCTTTTATTTTGTTTTTCATATATACTCTCCTTTATTATTTTTTGCTTTGTTATATCATATATTTTATTATGAAAAAATATTCTAATCAATTTATAGTTATTACTACTTTTATTATTTTAGTTTTTATTCTTTTTAATAGGGATATTGTATCTAATAGTGTTATTAGTTCTTTTTATATTTGGTTTAATACTTTAGTTCCTTCAATGTTTCCTATGTTTGTTACTTCAGATATTTTGATTAATGCTAATTTTGTTTTATATGTTCCTAAGTTTATTATTAAATTCTTTATGAAGTTATTTAATATTAGTAAAGAGGCTGTTTTAACTATTTTGATATCTTTAATTAGTGGATTTCCTAATAATGCTTTGGCTATTAAAACTTCTTTTGATATGGGATTTATTTCTAAAGATGAAAGTGAACATCTTCTTTATATTTGTCATTTTGCTAATCCTTTGTTTGTTTTGGAAACAGTGGGAGTATTTTATTTAAAGAATAATATTTATGGGGTTATTATTCTTATTTCTAATATAATTTCATCTTTTATAATTGGTATTATCTTAAGAAGAAGAAATATTCCTACTAATAAGTATATATCTAAAGATATTAATTGTCAAAGTTTTGGAACACTTCTTTCTAATAGTATTAAAAAAAGTGTAAATACACTTTTTATGATATCTGGGGTTATTGCTTCTTTTTTGATAGTTAGTAGTTTAATTTGTTATATTTTTAATTTTAATGATTATATAGAAACTTTTACTTATGGGGTATTTGAAATGACTATAGGAATAAGATCGTTATCTTTACTTAACATTTTGGATATTTATAAGGTTATGTTATCTTCAGTTATTTTATCTTTTGGTGGTTTATCTATTCATATGCAAGTTATTAGTATTTTAGATGATAAAATTAGATATCGTAATTATTTT
>CAVCHK010000079.1:0-7315 GCA_963601985.1 Paludibacteraceae bacterium | reverse complement strand
CTATCAGTCGTTGTAGGTAATCTCTTCTTCCAACTAAGTTTAGCCTCATTCCAACGTCATTAGAAGATATTCTAAATCTAAATCTACCATCAACTTCTTTAGAATAAAAATCATACCTAGCATCACAATGATTAAATTGCATCGTTTTTTCATAAGTTCTATAACCCTTTTGTAAACCACTAATATTAGATAATTTGTCTACCAAATCATCATACATATCACTAGGATAATAAAATCTAACTTCATACTCCATTTATTTACTACTATCCCTTAAATCATATTTAATTTCTTCTAGAATATGTCCTATATTACCTTCACCAGCATACTTAGACATATCAAAAAAATTATCATTAACATCTATCCATTCAAGCTTATTAACTTCTTCTATTAACTTAACATCATGCTTAAGTATTCCATAATAAACTTCTAACTCAAGTTCCCATTTAACATAAGTAAACTTCATAAAATAAATTAACTCTATATCATCTTTTGTAATATTAGTCTCTTCCCTAAGCTCTCTATATGCTTCATTATAACCATCATCACTCTCTAATTTACCACCTACTAGATTATATAGACCCTTATATGGATTTTTTTCTCTTTTACACATAAGAATTTTATCTTTATTCTTATTGTATACAACAATTATATTCATCCTCTTCATAAATACGTCACCTTCACTAACCAAAATATAACATATAAAAATACTACTTGTCAATAAAAAAAGAGTACTCAAAATACTCTATTTATAAAACTCTCTTCTTAACATTATTACTACCCAAAAAAGCATTAACAATTTGAAAACTATTAATTAAAATATCATTAAAATCACTTATCGTAACCTCACCACTAAAAGTAACTTTTCCCTTATATATATCATCAAACAAAATCTTACTATCACATATAGATTTCCCAAGTATAACTTTATAATTACCATGAGCTATAGAATTTCTAATTCCCCTAATAATAGCCTCATTAGTTAAATATAAAATATTATTACTACGATATTCTTCTGCTAATAAAAGCTGCTCTAAGATATTATCACTCTTTTTTTGTAATATATCACGTTCTTTAAGCTTTCTATCTATATTACTACCAATAATATTACTAGCCTTAGTATTACCACTTCTAATAGCTCTATCAAGATTCATAATATCCCTATTAATAATTTCATCATACTTAGATAGTTTAGTATTATAAGCCATTTTCCTACTATTCAAATCACTAACAATACCATCATCAATATTAATTGTTTTAAGCTTAACAGAAGTTAAATCAAGCATAGAATAATCAAGACCATCACAAGAAGAATGCTTATACTTATTACTATTATCATACAAATCATCTCTAGCATAACTAAATAAAGCATTAAACATAGCCATTTCATTCGCAGCATAATTATCATAATTAATATACAAACTACCATACTTCTTCTTAATAACCCTATTAATAACCTCATTAGAAGTAGTTCCATACTTACCCATAATATCAGTTAAAATCAAATTAACCATATTAGAAGTAATAGGATTAAAATTATTATACTTATCATCAATCTCCCTTTGAAGTTCCATACCAATTATATATACTTGACTCTCATAATCAATATCATTAGGAAGATTATTAATCAAAAACTCACACAAAGAATCAACATTAACATCCTTAACCCTTCTAACAACATTCTTCTTAAACTCATATCTATCACTAATATCCCTCTCAAAATCCTTAAAGATACTAAGATTATTACACTCTTTATATTTATCAATAAGTCTCTCTAATCTTTGAGCTACATAATCCTCAACAACACCATTATCACGCCTTCTCAAAGTAAAAGAAGCTTCTTTAAAAGACTTAACTAAATTCTTAATTTCCCCTCTATTCTCTGCAGCCCTATATCTTCCTTTTATAACCTTATCATTAATTACCATACTTCTCTTATATAAAGGCCCATTACAAACCCTAATAAAAGAATTCAAAGCACTAATAACATATTCACAAAGAGAATTAATATTAATAATAACATCCCTATCATCAATCTTAAAAATAATTCTACTATGATCTAAATCCAAAGTAAAATTACCATGTGCCATCTTATTCCTAATAATAGCTACTACACTAGCAGCACTATCAAAAGTATAGCCATTAATAACATAACCACCATCCCTTTTAGTAGCAATCATACAAACGCACTCTTCAAGACGTGAAATAGCAATCTTAGAAATCCAATTAACCTCATCTTCCTCTATTAACTCCTCTTTAATAGCCATCATTATATTACAAATACACCCAATTTTAGAAGCATTATTATTTCTCTTATCCAATATCTCATCACGATACATATAAATATCACTATTACAATTAACATCATTAGTTTTTAAAAATAAATTAAAAGCAAGATTACCATAATAATAATCCATTATAACACTATCCTTATACATAACACAATCACCTCTTACAGAAAAAAAGCACCAAACAATGCTCTTTATAACAACTTTCTATCCCCTTTCCAAACAGGTTATATAATAACATAAAAGAAAAGAAAAATCAACTTCTCCCAAATAATTCCCATTATTTCACATAATCATTCAGTAAATCTATTATTTTTATAACAAATTATTTATCAATTTCATAAACTTCTTTATTTAACATAACAGCAATAATAGCATCTAAATTATAGTGCAAAACATTATATTTTTTACCATCATTAGCAGTTGTTAAGAATTTCTTAACAACTGCATCTTTTTCTAATTCACCTTCACACATTTACTATTATAATTAGGATATACTTTTTTACCATCATTACGTTTTTTATTACTCTATTATTCTCCTAAGTTATAGTAGATTTACGAGGTTATATTTAATATATTTTACTATATCAAATAAATCATTTTATTTTACCAAAATAGTCAAGAAATAAAACAATTTTCTACACCCAATATTAATTCTAGAAAAAAAGAAAAAGCACCTATTTAAGGTACTTATCTATAACTTCAAATAATTTATCTTTATCTATAGGTTTAAGTAAATAACCATCAAAACCATATTTCAAATAATCATCATTATATTCATAATCATTATTTTTAGTAAGTAAAATACTCTTAGTATTAAACGTTCTAATCTCTTTTAATTTCTTCATAACTGTAATACCATCTAAAGGCTCCATATCTTCATCAAGTAAAATCAAATCATATTTATCTTTATTTCTAATTTTATCTAAACATTCCTTACCAGAAGTAACAATATTAAGTATAATATCAGTATCCTTAAGCATCTTAGTAAATATCTTACCACTAGAAGCATTATCATCTACTAGAAGAATACTCTTTTTATCATATACACTTTCATACTTATTTAAAGTATCATCGCTCTCAGCAATCTTTTGATCTAATACAACCTTAATCGTAGTACCATATCCATATACACTACTAGGAATAATAGTACCACCCATAAGTATAACAAGTCTTTTAGCATTATATAAATTATACTTAATATTAAGTCTCTCATTATCATTAACTTTCTTATTAAATATCTTATTAAGATCCAAAGCCTTAATACCACTACCAGAATCTTCTACCGTAATAACAAGTCTAGCTATATCCCTTTTAATAATAGTACTAACATCAAAATCAATAAAACCACTATCAGTATATTTAACACTATTATCAAGTATAATAGATAAAGCCTTCTTAAGTCCCATACTATCTCCATATAAATATGGTGGAATATCACTAGCAATATTAGTTCTAAAACTAATGCCTTTATCTTCTGCCTTCTTCTTATATATTTGAACCAACTCTTTAATAATAATCTTAATATTATATTTATCATTATAAATCTTAATATTAGAATCCATCTGTGAAATATCAAAAATCTCATTAGTCATCGTAGTAAACCTAGCAGTATTATTCTTAATTTCTCTAGCAGAATTACCAATATTAAGAACATCAACTTTCTTATTATCCACTTCTTCTAATATATTATCCGCAGAATAATCAATATCACGAGTAATACCCCTAATCTCATTAGTCATATTATATAAAAACATACTCTTCTCTTCATTAGCATTATCACTAATTTCCTTAGCCCTATGTACTTCTTCAATAATTTGCATATCAGGATTCTCAATAGTATGATACATTAAAAACACAATAAAAGTTTCCATCGAAGTCATAAGAAGAAGTTCAGGATGTTGCCTTTGAATAAGCATAACAACTACACCTAATCCCATAAAAGCAAATATAGGTAAATACTTCTTATCTCTAATTCTCTTAATATTAGTAGATAACCTAATTATCCACACAGTTATATATACAACAGATACAATATACATAACATTAGCACTAGGACCATAAGAATAAATAGCCCCATTACTATTATGATAATACAAAGGTTTAATAATAATTATTATCAAAAATACTAAATATAAAATACCAAATAAGTTTATAATCTTATTAACTTCACTCTTCTTATCTCTTCCCTCTTTTATAGAAATATCAAATATATATACTGAGAAAAGCGTAAGCCAAGTTAGAAGATAAACTATATACCCCTTAGATACAAACGTATTTAAAAGTTCAAATCTATCAATATTTTTAATAGTAAAATAACTACCAATAGCCAAAAGTACACCTACAAAGTTAGTAAGCATAATCTTTTCAAATATTTTATTTTCTATACTACGAAGTCTTTTGCTAGAAAAATAAACAATATTAATAAGCAAACTATAAAATAAACTATATATAGTAAATATATTCATATATCACACCTCATTATCTCTTTTTAATTCTTTTTAAAGCATTATTCTTAACTTCCAAGAAATCAACCTTACCAATATTAGTAAGTGGAAGACTATCCTCAAAAGTATATTTATAAGGAACATCTCTTTCTGGTAAATTAACTGAGCAAAGTTCCCTAAGTTCCCTCTCTACTACTTCTAAAGGAGTAGTAAGGTTATCTTTAAGAACAACAACAGCCATAGGAAATTCACCCTGAGTAGTAGTATCACTAGGAATACCTACAACACAACACTCACTAACTGCACTATGACTCTTAATAATATTTTCCATTTCCATTGGCCATACATTATGACCATCAGGTCTAATAATCATTCTTTTAGTACGTCCACATGAGAAAAGTACTCCATCACGAGTCATATAACCCCTATCTTTAGTATGTGTCCAAACAAGTCCATCACTATGCTTAATTTGTACCTCATGTGTCTTCTCATCATCTTTATAGTAGCCAGCCATCTCGCTAGGACCCGCTATACATATCTCTCCATATTCACCATAACCAAGCTCTTCCTCTGTCCCATTAGAACCATCCTTAGGAAAAGCAAAGATTGAAATAATATTTCTAGAAAGTGGAACTCCAGCACTACCAAGAACATTACACTTATTAAGTCTAGTTGCTACACTAGAATTACGTTCAGTAAGACCAAATCCCACAATAACATTCTTATCATAGCCATGACTATGTAAAAACTCATTAAATTCCTTTTCACTACCAAGAAGAAAATAATCCCCACCAGCAGAAATAGACTTAAGAAATCCCGAAAAATCAACCCCATCCATTTTCTTATCATGCATAAGCGAAGTATAATGCGTAGGAACACCAACAATATGATTAGGTCTATATTTAATAATATAATCAGCAAAACAATCAAGATCAAATTGCGGAATAACAATATCTTCTACTCCCAAAGAAGGTGCCATAACAACTCCAAAAGACCAACCATACGCAATAAACAAAGGCATAATATTAAGAAGAGATTGCCCCTTTTCTAAACCCAAATCAGTATCCTTATACTGTTCACAAACAGAAATAACTGAATCATTAGTAAGAGTAACACTCTTAGGAATACCAGTAGTACCACCAGTAAGAACCATTGCCGCTGGCATATTAGGAGTATATTCTACCTCTTCTGCCACAGTGTTACGTCCAATATTAATAAAATCTTTAAAGTTTATATACAAAAAACCATAAGGAATATCAGGAATAGCAAGATTCTTCTTCTTAAGTTCCTTATTAAGTTTTCCTCTAAATATTGGTCTAGCTAAAGTAGGAACAGAATCCATATAAGAATTACATATAACCTTTTTAACATTAGAATCCCTAATAATAGTATCAATCTTCGGAAAAGCAATATCCAGCATAATCAAATAATCAGAATTAACCTTATTTAAATTATCAAGTATTCTCTTAGCATTAGTTCTAGGATCAATATTATTAGCTACCGCTCCAATTTTATTAAGTGCATAATTAGCATATATAGTCTCAGGAAAAGTAGGAGAACAAATAGTAACAATATCCCCTTCTTTAACCCCTAAAGCACTAAAAGAATTAGATATCCTATCAACTTTATCAAAAAAACTTCTAAAATTAGTCTTAAATCCATAATAATTAATAGCAGTATTATCCATATTATCTATATTATTATCTTTAGCATAACGATAATAAGTCTTCCTAGGTAAATCCCTAGTATACACTTCCTTATCATAATATCGAAGCCAAGGCCTGTCCATACTAGGCTTATTAGTATAAGGACCCTGTCTCTCACCAGTAAGAAATGTTCTTAAATATTCATTTCTCATATTTTCTTCATAAATTTCTTCTTTTGTCATTTAAATCATCCCCCTATTAAATAAAAAAAGACAGCACAAAAATACGCTATCCACTTACTACTCAACATCTTTCTTAGAAGTCTTATTTTTTTTAGTAGCCATCTCTTCTTCCAAAACTACTTCGTCATTCTTTTTAGAAGTATCAGCACCCTTATAAAATCCACACTTAGGACATGCTCTATGTGATCTAATCTTAGCACCACAATTAGAACATTCAACTAATCCATTAGCGGTAATCTTATAATGAGTTCTTCTCATATTTCTTCTAGTCTTACTAACTTTTCTAAATGGAACTGCCATCTAACTCACTCCTTCCCCAATAAATCCATAAAAGGATTATTCTCTGTCTTAACCTCTTCCTCACTAATAAGTCTCCAGCCATCACCACTAAGATGAATATTCTCATTCTTAGGATTAACAGCTCTAAGAGGAACTTCCACAAGAATATTTTGCCACAAATCAAAAGTAATATCAATACTTTTCTGCAAATTTATCCTAGTTTCATCAATTTTTTCATCTATTTCACTAGTAAAATCATACTTATAATCTTCCAAAGTTATACTATCAGGTAATATCATACTACCACTTAAAGTACCACAAAGTTCAAAAACTTCATCAATAACATTATCAATATAACCCTGAAAACATACATTATCTAATCTCCTAATAGAACTCCCCTTTAGTAGTTCCAAAGG
>CAVCHK010000078.1:0-8773 GCA_963601985.1 Paludibacteraceae bacterium | reverse complement strand
TTATACTACTATAGAAATTATCATATCCACTAAAAATTACTGGGGTTGTTACTATATAATCATTAATATTATAATTTATATAGTTTCTTTCTCCATTGTTATTATATCCTTGTCTATCAAATATATAATATAGTACTACTCCTGACATTACTAAGAATATTGCAGATAGTATTACTAGTTTACTTGCTTTTTTATCATTCATAATTACCCTTCCTCTTCGTATATATATTATAATATATTTTTTTGGTTTTGAAAAGAGGTAATAAAAAATCTATCTTGTAAGATAGACATAACGATTATCCATATTAATATTTTTTTCGTTTCTTTCTACTACTGCTAGGGTTATAATTACCAGTAGTAAATAGAAGATTAATACTCCTTTATTTTGTTTTAAAATTTTCATATCTATCAACTCCTTACATTGTTATTTTAACACATACTTTTGTTCGTGTCAATTATAATTTTGAGAAAAGCGAATATTTGTTTGACATTTTACATTTTATGTGTTAACATTATATATGAAAGGAGCGTTTTATATGGTAAAGATTAAGAAAGAGACTAAATTGACTAAAAGACAAAAGGATATTCTTGATTATGTAAAGAGATTTTCTGCTGATAAAAAATATCCTCCTTCTATTAGAGAGATAGCGGCTCATTTTAATTTGAGTTCTCCTGCTACGGCACACGTGCATGTTAAAAAGCTTATTGAGAAGGGATATTTAAAGAGAGGTAAAGGTAGTAATCATCTGCTTGAGATACAGGTACCTAATGAATATGAAAATAAGAAGGATAATGTTGTTACTGTTCCTCTTCTTGGAAAAGTAACAGCGGGTAATCCTATTGAGGCTATTGAAGTTCCTGATGAGGTTATTAGTCTTCCTAGTTATTTGCTTCCTAAAAGGAAGGAAGTATTTACTATTAGGGTTGAGGGTGATTCTATGATTAATGCTGGGATATATGATAAGGATATTGTTATTGTTGAGAGATGTAACAATGCTAAGAATGGTGAGATTGTAGTGGCTATGGATGAAGAGAATCAGGTTACTATTAAGAGATTTTTTAAAGAGAAGGATTATATTAGATTGCAACCTGAAAATGATTATATGTTACCTATTATTTTAAAAGATGCTACCATTCTTGGTAGGGCTATTGGATTATATAGAAAGTTTTAAATTTAAAAATGTCAGAATGTTCTGACATTTTTTTAATCTTCTTTTTTGTATAATGTTATAGTCTCTGGATTTATAGTATTTATATTACCGCCAGTAAAACCTGTTTTTGGTGGTAATTCTTCGATATCACCTGTACCTGTATTTTTGTCATAGTAGTATGTTACATAGATTATATCGTTTATATATGTACCTGTTGGCTCTCCTACTACTGTGATATATGTATATCCAGTAAAGTCTTTCTTTTCTGTAGTATATTCATTACCTACTTTACCTTCGGTAATTATTTCTTCTGTTAATTTATTTCCATCACTATCTACATAATTTGTGATTACTGTTCCTACTTCTTCTCTTTCTAGAGAAAATGATATCATGAATCCAAAATTCATATCCATAAATACATTTATTGTATTTCTACCACTTAGTTGCATTTTCATATTGCTTGAGGATACTTCACTACCAGATGATATATTTGTGAAATCATTTGATAACATTTCTTCTAATAGATTGTTTTCTCCACGCATATATGCACCTATACTATATGTACGATCTAAGTTTATATGATCGCCTTCTAGTGTGTTAGATGGACCTAAGTATAGGCATTCATTGTAAAACCAGTTATATCCTAGTTCGCTTACTTCTGGATTTGTTTCTTTATTAAATTGTCTATTGCCACCAAGAATACTAAAAATGGCTTTTTCTGGTAGATCTTCTAGTTTTTCAGCATTTGTATTATATTTTTTGTTATAGTAATCTAAATAGTATTTATTTAAATCTTCTATTCCATTTTCATAGTTTTTAGCTATTAATTCTGCTCCTATTACTTCATCTGTCATGATATTTTTACAAGCTGTAGAATCGTTGTTTATCACACTAACATTACAGCCTTCATAATAGCCATTTTCGGTTTTTGATGATGATTTGAATAATTCTCTAATTGCTATATTAGCGGTTCTGTTTGTTGTATAATCTGCTAATAGTCTTGAGCCATCAAAGCCTTTAGCACCTTTGATATATTTACCTGTAGTTCCATTCATGGTATAGTTATACCAAACGTTTTCCCCTAGATTTGAATAATCAGTATCAAAATTGCTATCTAAATCTAATGAATCTACTGTTAGTGATTTAGTTACATAGTGATAGTCGTATTTTGATTCATTTATTATTTGAATTTGGAATTCTGCACTAGAACCTGGCATGTAAATTTTTTCTAAGATGTTTTTTAAGTCTTGAGTTAAATTGAAATAGGCTTTTTGACTGTTAAATTTTTCAGTTAATATATAAGTTATTTTGTTATTTTCTTTATCGTATTCTATGTCTATTCCTTCTGTAGTAGTATAATAGTTATTTCTATCTGCTTTATATTTTGTTTGCACGTCTGCTAGAACAGTAGTTGTATTTAATGTTAATATTCCTACTAATAATAGTAATATTTTATTTATTTTTCTCATTTTATTTACCCCCCTTGAATTATAATAATTCCCCTTCTTCTTTTTTGTATAATGTTATAGTTTCTGAATTTATAGTATTTATATTACCACCAGTAAAACCTGTTTGTGGTGGTAATTCTTCGATATCACCTGTACCTGTATTTTTGTCATAGTAGTATGTTACATAGATTATATCGTTTATATATGTACCTGTTGGCTCTCCTACTACTGTGATATATGTATATCCAGTAAAGTCTTTCTTTTCTGTAGTATATTCATTACCTACTAAATCAGTAGAAGTTACTTCTTCTGTTAATTTATTTCCATCACTATCTACATGGTTTACTACTAGAGTTCCTTTTAAGGCACTATATGATAATTGCATATTAGTCATAAAGAAGTATCCTAAGTAGGCATTACATGTATAGGCTCCATTTATATAATAAGTTATTTTTAAATCATTTGTTGTATTGCTTTCTAATAGTCCTATTTGTTCTTTTATTGTTTCTTCGCCTTTTTCTTCATCTCTCATATATTCACCAATAGAATATTCATTGGAATTAGCATCAGTTATTTCATCATCTTCAAGGCCTAATGAAAAGTTTTTATTATAAAAATAGTTGTATGATAAGTTTAAGATATCTTCGTTTGTTTCTAATATGTATGGTGTTCTTTCACTACCATAGTTAGCGAAGAACTCATCTTGTGCTTCTTTGCACATTGTATCAAATGATGTTACTTCTTCACCACACATTTTGCTATATTCATTTTTGGCAAAATTAGCAAATTTATCGTTTGAGTCAATTCCAGTGAATCCAGCGTACTCTAATACTTGTGTTTGGCTTGGTTTAGGATTATTTGGATTTTCTTCTATATATTTAGCTTTATATACTTGGAGAGCATTATCTAATGTAGGGAAACTTCCGATATTTAAGCTAACTTTGTCTATAGTATCATTATCTCCTAGTATTTCTCTTATTACTCCATAGCTAAATTCATCTAGTCTTGTATGATTAGTATTATATTTTGTGTTATAGAAGTCTAGATAGTATTTGGCTAGATCATTAATTCCATTTGGATATTTTTGATTACCTTCATTATCTGTTATTCTTTTTAGTCTTGTATCTATGTTTTCATCTGTTATGCTTGCATTGCTTGTTAATCCTAGTGCTTTTAATGCTGGATTAGCTAAACGATATGTTATATATCCTTCTTTTATGTTTAATCCATTGAATGTAGTGTTTGTATCTCCTTTAGTAAATGTAGTATTTTCTACTGGAAATATATCAAATGATTTTTCATCATATGTATATGTATATCTAGAATTATTTATAATACTTAAATTTACTTTGATGTTATCTCCTGGCTGTAGTGAATTATTTAATTGCAAATATTCACCATCTTCTAATAATAGTTGTTCTTGGTTTTGTCTTGCAAGTTCTTGTAGTACTTCTGGGGCAATTACAATTGTATCTTTATTGTAATCGCTTGGGATAGTTATTGTTACATCTACAGCGATATCTACATCTATTTTAGTAGTTGGATCGCATATTAGTACTCCTCTTTGATACCAACATTCGTACTCGAATTCTACTTTTGTTTGATATTCTATATCAATTCCATCTGATGTTGTTTGTTTAACTGGTTGTATTGTATCCCATTTTGTTTCTGCTAAAACAGTAGTACTAGTTAAAAATACTAGTGTTAAAGCGAATAAGAATAATTTTAATTTTTTCATTCTATCTCACCTTTCTTTTTTAATTATGCAAAAGACTACAATTTCTTAAACATGATATTTATCTTTTGTTTGTTTTTGATTAAAAATTAGTGATCTAGAATTTATAATTATATAATCAAAACCCCCAAAACAAAAGAGTATATCATAAAACGTCCTTTGTTAGTCGTATATAATATACTCTTTTTGTTGTTTTGTCAAGTTTTTTATCTTTTAAAATAGCCACTTAATATTTCAGGGTAATTATTTATATATCTTGGGTTTATGGTATATATGCTGAAATCGTTTACGTGATAACCTTCTACTATGACGTAATGAAGATGGGCACCAGTAGTACATTTATCATATCCTCCATTTTTAGTTGCTGTTGATTCTCCTCCTAATAATCCGATAATGGTGTTTTCATTTACTTCTTCTCCTAGGGATACTTTTATTTCTAATAAATGACCATATATGGTTGTATATTGTTTTCCATTAATATTATGGTATATATATACTATATTACCTCCACACTCTGATTTGTATGTAATTGATGATACTATACCACTAGAAGAGGAATATACTTCGGTTCCTTCTTTATTGCATGCTAGGTCTATTCCTTTATGGGTAGATATATCGTAGTCTTTACTTATACAGCCTTTATTTAAAGGATAATACATACGATTACTTTTTCTTATGTTTAGACATATATCTAGATTCATATATCTAGTGCAACCTAGATTTTGATAAGTAGTTATTTCTTTTTTTATTTTTTCTATATCTTCATCAATAGTACTAGTAATACTATCTTTGTTATATGAACCGATACTTTTTAGTATTACTTCTAATTCTTTATATTTTTCTCTTTGGTTATTTAGTTTGTTTACTTTGGTATTTAATGTTTCTTTCTTTGTATTTAACTCTTTTATCTCTTTATTTAGTTTTTCTATTAGATTACTATTATAATCTGTTAGTTGCTTTGCAATCATATATCTGTATATCATACTTGTATAGTCTTCTGATGAGAAGATATATTCTAAGTAGATGTTTTCACCGCTTGATATTTGGTTGAATACTAAGTAGTTATTTAATTCTTCATTTAGTTTATTTATATTTTCTTCTTTTTCTTTAATAGTGGTATTTATATTGTTTATTTCATCGTTTAGGGTATCTATAACTAGTTCTATATCTAAGCCTTCACTTAATATATTATTTATATCATCACTGGTTAGATAGTTATATAGGTCTTTTTTTGTTTCTAAGGAGGATAATTCGTTATATAAGTCATTAATTGTTTTAGCGGATACTATATTTAATGGTAATAATAGTATTAGAATAAATGGTATTATTTTTTTCATAGGTCCTCCTTGTTAATTAGCATTTATTCTAATACTATTATCTTTGTTTGTCAATTTACATTTGGTATATTTAGTGGATTTATTTGGGTAGACACTTTACATTTTTTTTATTTTTGTTTTACAGAATATAGAAAAACACTCCAAAATAGAAGTGTTTATTTGTTTTTTATGATTTTGTATAATAATGCTACTATGATTATTAATATTATTAATGCTATCATGCTAAATGTTTTGAATCCTTTTAGGATACCACTAGTGGATTTATTTTGCTCTTTAGATATTTTTATATATATATTTGTATTATCTTTGTTTGAATTATTGATTGTCCAGATATATTTATTGTTTTTTACTTTGGCATTTGTATCTTCAACTATATTGTTAGTTGTAATGGTAATGTTTGTTTCATCTGCATACATACAGCCGAATTTTCCTGATAATTCTATATAGTAATAGTCTTCTTCATTTAGGTATATATAGTTATCAAAGCAGGTATTTGGTAGATATGCATTTATAAAGTTATCGGTATCATAGTCGTATTCTATATTTATATTTGCTTTTTTTCCTTTATATGTAACAGAAGTATCATGCATAGTTATAGTATCTCCTTTAAAGGAATATATACCCCATTCTTCTAATCCTTGTAGTGAGGATAGTTCGTCTGAGTCTAATTTTTTATAATTAATTTTTGATGTTATTTTTTCTTTTATTTGGTTATCTTCTAGGCTTATATTATAGTTTATTGTGCAACCTGATAAGAGAAATAATATTGTACTTATTAAAATTATTTTTTTCATTTAATCACCTATTCTCCTGCTTTTTTGGTATTACCACTACCAGAGATACCGTATATTTCTTTGATTGAGGAAGACATTAGGCCGTCATCTTCTCCACTGGTATATAGTGTCATATGTAAATGAGCACAGTTGTTGGCTACTCCGGAAAAACCTAAGAAATCTCCTTTTTTTACTTTTGTTTGGCCTGAAGTTGTTATTCTTTTATTTATTCCTACCATATGAGTTAGGAATACTTCGCCTACTTTTTTTGTTGTTTTGCCTCCGTTTTGCCATGTTCCTTGGACGGAAAATGGTGTATCTACTTTTATTAATACTGAATATGCTGTTTCGGAGCTTCCTTTATTTACTGTATGACCCCATTCGGAAAATGTAATTGTTCCATCTACTGGGGAATATATTGGGGTTCCTACTGCCGCTACGATATCTATTCCGTTATGTTCATAGCCTTGACCTCCTATACCTGTTATTGGGTATATTAGATTGCCATTTGCATAGGTTTTGCTAATTGTAGTTAGATTTGATGTTTGGGCATTTTTTGGCCATGCTCCTAGGCTATAACCATTTGTTTTATCTGTCATTCTTTTGAAATTATTGGGGTTACATGATGCAAATGTTGATTGACTTTGGTTATATAGATTTTGCAAGGGAGCTAAGGGATCTGGTTCGTTAGTTGTTTTTTTTGATGTTTGGCTTTCTTCTGCGTTTATTGATTGCTCTTGCTGCTTTATTTCTTGCTGCTTTGCTTTTCTTGCTGCGAGTATTTTTTCTTCTTCTTTCTGTTTTTCTTCTTCTTCTTTATCTTCTATACTTTGATAATATGCTATTGTGTTAGAATTAGCATTGGCAATACATGAAGAATAATCACCCATATCTATTACTGAAGAGATGAAGGATACAATAGTGGGTATCATAAATATTATTATTGCCATTATTATTCTTTGCAGTATTAATTTATTAGTTTTTGATCCTGCTTGTTCGTCTTGTGATATTACAACTTTTGATAAGTCTATTAATAGCATAAGTATTAGTCCTATTGGTACAATGGTGAATATTACGTCCATAATTATTAATATAAATTGTATGATTCTTAGTATACCTGGGGTTTGACATACTTCAAGTAAAATATACATTGGCTACCTCCTTAATATTATTATTTTAATAATAGTTTTAGTGCTTCTTTTATTTGTTCTTCTAAGGGAAGAGCGGTATTTATTTTTGATGATACTTTTTTTACATCTACTTGTTTATAACCTAAGCCTAATAGGGCTTCGGTTAATTCTTTACTGTGGTCTTCTTTGGCAAAGAGACCTGTATTTATTACGTTTAACTTTCCTTTTAAATCTAATATTACTTGTCTTGCTACTTTATCTCCTATTTTAGGGAATTTCTTTAGATAGTTTATATTTTCTGTTTCGATTGCTTCTTCGATTAAAGAAGTGGATCCGGTTGCAAGCATTGGAAGAGCCATTTTTGGTCCTAGTCCTTTTACGGATATTAATTTTAGGAATAGTTCTTTTTCTTCTTTTGTTTTAAATCCATATAATGTATATTCGTCTTCTCTAATATTAGAATATGTATATATGGTATATTGGTTATTCATGATAAAAACATAAGGGTTTGGTACATAGATTTGGTATCCTATACCATTATTATCTATAATTATATAGTTTGATTCTATTTCTTTTATTGTACCACTGATATAGCCATACATTATTTCATATTCCTTATATCTTTACTTGTTACATTTTTAAACATTTTATCATTTATTGTTTTTATCATGGTATCTTTTTTATTTACTTTATCTATAGCTTCTTTAATCATAATACCTAATAATTCTCTATAATCGATATTTTTGTCATCAAATAAGTGATGAGAGAAGAAGTTAGGTATAGTATTTATTTCATTTATATATAGTTTCTTTGCTTTTTGATCATATATATAATCTATTTTAGCTACACCTGATAATGCTAGTACTTTATAGGCTTTTTTACTTGTTTTTTCTATTTCTTCCGCTAAAAGTTTGGATATATTAGCAGGATATGTTCTTTTGAATGAGTTTTCTTCTTTAGTGTCATCTTCATCCTTATGATATTTATCGTAATAGGAACAAGGTTCATTTTTTTCTATTTCTTCTATAATGGATCCTATTAGTTTACCTTTACTTAGTAATACAGACATATTAAATTCTCTTCTATTTGCTATGTACTGTTCTACTAGTACTCTTTCATCATTTAATAGTACTTTATCTATTGATGATTCTAATTCTTCTTTACGATTAATTACTTCAATACCGATACTGCTTCCTAAT
>CAVCHK010000077.1:0-15150 GCA_963601985.1 Paludibacteraceae bacterium | reverse complement strand
AATATATACCCTATTATCCTCATCAGTAATATTATTAGGATCAACTCTTCTCAACTGACCAGTTATCCCAACAGAATAATCAGAAGAAGTATATCCCTGAATTACCTTACTCATCTCATTAGCAACCTCAAAACTATAAACCGTATATTTCTCTATAGTCTTTTTATTTATACCATATCTTACTTTATATTCATTAGAATATGTTACCATACCAAATTCAAATATACCACTAGAACCCTCAATATTAGTAATACAATTAGCCAAATAACCACCAGTACAAGACTCCATCGTAGATATCCTCTTACCACTACAAATAAAATAATTAACCAAATCCTCCATACTATTAAACCTCTTCATATTACCATTCCCTAAAATACCTATTATTTTTTATCTCATATCCTAAAGTAGTACTATCCCCATGCCCAGGATATATTTTCATTAAAGGAGAATATTCCTTAATCTTATCAATACTCTTTTTCATATCACTTATATTACCACCAACTAAATCACATCTACCAATACTCTCATAGAAAATAAAATCCCCAGAAAACAAACAATTATCCTCATAGAAATAAAACGATATCGCATCTTCCTTATGCCCAGGGGTTCTAATAACACTAAACCTAAAAGGACCAACTCTATATTCAATCTCTTCTGTAGTATCATAAGAATACTCTTTATATTCCGAAAAAAATGGTAATGCTCCAATATGATCAAAATGCCTATGAGTAATCAATATACCAAGAATATTTCTCTTACCAATTACTCCTTTAATCCTATCACCATCATCACCAGGATCAATAACCAAAACATCATTACCTATACTAAGTACATAACAATTTTCCCTAAGACAGCCTACCACTATTCTATCTATTTTCATATAACCTTAGCCTGCTTACTTAACGCATCCCTAGCAGCCTCCTGCTCAGATGCCTTCTTACTCCCAGCAGTCCCCCATCCCATCGTAATACCATCTATCTTAACTACCGAAGTAAATAACTTATTATGACTAGGACCTTCTTCCTTTACAACTTCATAAACAATAGACTTCTTAACCGTTTGTACAAGTTCCTGTAGTTTAGACTTATAATCATGTAAAAACTCAATTTCATTCTCAATATACTTAACAATAATATCCAAAATAAACTTCTTAGTAAACTCAAAACCCTGATCCAAATATACTGCAGCAGTAAAAGCCTCAAATACATCAGCCATAATAGTAGTATTAACAACTTCACCATATCCTACTCTAATATCCTCATCCAATCCAAGCTCCTTAGCATAAGTAGCACAAGCCTCTTCACAAACATAAGAAGAGCGCATCTTAGTCATTACTCCTTCTTCCAATTTTCTCTCTCTATACAAATACTCACTTATAATAATTTCAAGTACAGCATCTCCTAAAAACTCCAATCTCTCATAATCAGGATAACTAGGATTCTCATTAGTATATGATGAATGAGTAACAGCAGTACTATATAAATTCATATTCGTAGGTTTGATATCAATATTACTAAATACTTTCATTATTTCGCTCCTTTCATACTAGCCTCTAAATAATTAATCAATATCCCCATGTCCATAAACTTATCTTCATATTCAGTAGTAATAATATTATCCCTATCACTATGTAAATCATTAGTCAAATAATCAATATTATAACCATATTCCCTAAGAGAAGAAACCGAATAATCAAAAAGCCCTATATTATCAGTCTTCATAATAATCCTCTTATCACCACTAAATATCCCATCATATCTAGATAAAAACCTAAAGCTAGTAAGCCTTCTTTTAGCATGCCTATCCTTAGGCCAAGGATCAGAAAAATTCAGGATTATCAAATCAATCTCTTTATCAAATATATCATTAATCAATCTAGCATCCATTCTAATCAAATACAAATTATCAATCAAAAGTTCATTACTCTTTTCTATAGCTCTTAATATAACAGAATCATACATCTCAATACCAATATAATTAATATTAGGATTATCAATAGCATTTTGTATTATAAACTTACCCTTACCCATACCAATCTCTAAATAAATAGGATTATCATTTTTAAATAACTCTTTCCACTTACCCCTATATTCCATAGGATTATCAATATAATATTTACCCTCTTTAATCTTTTCACTAGCACCCTTAATATTTTTAAGCCTCATATTCTCACATCCATATAACATTATAACATTATTTTTCATATTTGCATATAATAAAGTAAAAGGAATGTGATAATATGAATGAAAGAGATATGATGTACAGTAGTTTCTATCAAAATATACCAGGTAATATTTCATATGGAAATTATGCCTATCAAAATATACCATCTCCCTTTATGCTAATGCCAGGTATGATAGAAAACCAATATAATATGCCAAATGACAATAATATAATTACTAGAATTAATAACCTAGAAAATAAAGTAAAACAACTTGAACAAAAAGTAAATAAAAATACCTCCTACGAAGATAATTCTCTTTATATGCTATAATATAGACCACTACTTAATAATAGTGGTCTTATTAAATGAATTATAAATATATACCTTACCCCTTCTATTCATACATTCAATCTTATTATCAACAACCCTCTTATATACCATCCTAGCCACTCCACTTCTACCATCAAGTAAAACAACATCTTTAAAATACTTACTTATAAGATTACTAATAATAGGATAATGTGTACATCCCAAAATAATAGCATCAATATTCTTATCCTTATATTCCAAATAAATACCCTTTATAATCTCTTCTTCCAAAAGAGTATTATTAGTCTCTATAGCATGAGCAAGCCCCTTAGCAGGACATAAATATATATTCTCATCCTCCCTCTTACTCCTATCTACTAAAGCATGAACTCTCTCACTACTTATAGTAAGAGGAGTAGCAAGTAAGAGTATATTCTTATAATTCTTATCACAAGCCACTTTAATAGCAGGCTCAGTCCCTATAAATATAATATCTTTATATTTTTCTCTTAAATAACTAATACACTTTGTCGTAGCGGTATTACAAGCTATAACTATTATCTTACAATTCTGTTTTATTAAATGTTCTACTATTAAAGAAGTTATTTTATATAACTCTATAGTATTCTTATCACCATAAGGATTATTAAAAGAATCAGCATAATAATAATAATCAACATTAGGAAGTACTCCTCTAATTGCTTCTAAGATAGTTAAACCCCCTATTCCAGAATCAAAAACCCCTATCTTTACATTTTCCATAATACCCTCTTTTCTATATCAATACCAATACTAAATATAAAATAATATACCTTAAATTTAAATATCTACAAAAAACTAACTAATATAATTATACTACCATTTAAATAAAAAGTAATAAAATTTATTAAAATTATAATATATAGAATTCACAATTAATAACAATTAAAAAAAATTAAGCAAAGATCTCTATCTATTCAAGATATAACTTTGCTCTATATACTTTTGAATCTTATTTTTGCTAATTGGATATACCGTTGCAACGTAAGTATCTTTATTTCTTCTTAAATTCAATTTAACAACGACACATATATTTTCATCTATTTCTTTAAAATATAACAATGAACTTCTGTGTGGATCATAATAAACAAATTATGGATTAGCTATAATCTCTGGAATATTAGACATTGTATGATTATAACTATCAACACTTTTAAATTCTGATACATGTTTTGCCACATACAAATATAAATCTAATGATTGTATAATTTCAACATTACAATAATCATATAACTTATATTTTTCTATCACTTCATCTGATATTCTACCAACAATTTTTTTAATTTTGCCTTTCTCCACACCAATCACCAACCCTAACAAAAATTAACCCACAATCTAATGATTGTGGGTACTTAGAATAATTTCGTAGTCTCCCAGTCCTACATGCATTCTTTCAGATAAATCTTACTCAGACCCTTTACAAGGCGTTGGTGCAAGAAGAATATTTACACCCTTAAATTATTCTATTTAATATTATGAGCATTTCAAACTCTAATATTCCAATTAGATATTAACACATAATCTTTAAAAAATCAAGCGCCAAAAAATCTAATTGACTTATATATAATACTCAATTTTTTAACTCTTGTCAAGTATTTCACAAAAAACATTTTGACACAAATTAGAGACACTTATTTAGACATGGATAACAAAAAAGAACATAAATCTGATTATGAGTTAGCAGATTTATGTAAAGGCGGAGAACTATCAGATGATGAATAAATTACAATTTGTTGATTGAATTAGTTTGAAATACAACTAATCTTTTTATATAATAAAATTTATATTAAAAAAACTAACTATTTCTAGTTAGCATTTATTACTTAAACTCGAAAAGTTCGAGTATCAATCAATCTGGTGCGGGTGAAGGGACTTGAACCCCCACGGATAAACCACTAGATCCTAAGTCTAGCGCGTCTGCCAATTTCGCCACACCCGCGTAAATATATAAGTGGTGGACCCTGCAGGACTCGAACCTGCGACCGCCCGGTTATGAGCCGGATGCTCTAACCAACTGAGCTAAGGGTCCATAAAGTAGTCCTTTGTAAAGAACATATTAAGTATATCATTTTTGCTGTTCACTGTCAATAAAATTATTTTATTTTTTATACCAAATTAAATATTTTTTACTATTTTATATTTCAATTGAATAAAATTTACTATGAATAATAAACATTTAGAAGACAAATCCCTTACTACCCTAGCCTTTATTATAGGCTTATCCCTTATAGACAACTTATCTAGTACAGAGCAAAATGCCATAGGAAATTGGATTATGTTAATAGCACAAACCCTATGTACTAATGGAAGCTATACTTTTAATAAAGAATGGAAACAGCACACCAAAACAAATAACAATATCACCAAAGATACCCTTAAAAAAGCAAGTACTATTATTAATAAAGAAATTAATAAATTATAAAATAACTTTTATAATTTATTAATTCAAAAAATCTAATATATCAATATATATTGTATTTCTCTCTTCTTCATTTAATATTTCATGTTTTAAACCCTTATATAACTTACTATTTACATCCTTATATCCAAGCTCCTTTAAAAAATCTACTAATTCTAAAAACTTACTCTCACTTTGAATAACAGGATCATCACTACCCGCTATTAAAAAAATTGGAAGAGAAATATTTTGCATTTTATACCCCTCTTTATAAAAAGCATTATCCATTAACTTATATAAATTAATAAAACCATTACTAGTAAAGATAAAACCACATAGTTCATCTTCATTATAAATATTTACATTATCAATACTCTTAGATAGCCAACTATTATCTATACTCCTATCCTTACTATAACTACCAAAAGTTAACTTATTTAATAACTTATTAGGCTTATTATCTTTATTTATATACTTACTTATTTGAGATAATTTTATAGCAAACTTAACAAGTTCATTTTTAGTAGGAGGACCACATAATACCAACTTTTCTATTTCATTATCATATTTTTGAATATAACCCCTAGCTACTAAAGTTCCCATACTATGACTAAATAGATATATTTTTTTATCTTTATATTTCTTCTTTATATACTTTGTTACATCATATAAATCCTCTATTATATAATTTATATCTTCAGTATAAAAATAACCTAAATCTTCCCTTTTCTTAACACTATTACCATGACCACGATGGTCATGAATTACTACAGCATAACCATTATCTTTTAAATATTCCATAAAATCATAATATCTTTCCTTATGTTCACTCATTCCATGAGATATTTGCACTACACCCTTTATTTCACCATCTGGTTCTATATAAGCCATTTCTAATTCTAAATTATCACTACTAGATTTTATTTTTTCAATCTTCACATTATCAACTCCTAATATAATTGTATCACAAAGTAAAAGAAAACTCCATCTTTTGATGAAGTTATTCTACATTCAAAGCACAATGCAAACGTTTAGTGTTATATCCTCTCAAATATAATATTTATTTAAAGACTTAACATAGACTCCAAATAACAATTATATATTCTCTTTTAATTTAGCTTGTGCAGCAGCTACTTTAGCAATAGGAATTCTATATGGGGAGCAAGATACATAATCAAGTCCTACCCTATGGAAAAATTCTACTGATGTAGGCTCTCCTCCATGTTCTCCACATATACCAAGCTTAATATCACTTCTAGTACTTCTACCTTTTTCTACTGCCATCTTAACAAGTTCTCCTACACCTTTTTGATCTAATTTAGCAAATGGATCAATCTCATAAATATTATTTTGATAATAAGAATCTAAAAACTTACCAGCATCATCCCTAGAAAAACCAAATGCCATTTGAGTTAAATCATTAGTACCAAATGAGAAGAACTCAGCCTCTTCTGCTATCTCATCCGCTAAAAGAGCAGCCCTAGGCACTTCTATCATTGTACCAATATGATACTTCATATCAGACTTTTTCTCTCTCTTAACTTCTTCAGCAACCTCTACAACAATATCCTTAACAAACTTAAGTTCCTTCTCTTCACCTACTAAAGGTATCATAATCTCAGGTATAATATCATAACCCTCTTCCTTGCTTACCTCAATAGCGGCCTCCATTAAAGCCCTAGTTTGCATTCTAGCAATTTCAGGATAAGTAACAGCAAGTCTACAACCCCTATGACCCATCATAGGATTAAACTCATGAAGTTCACTAATCTTATTCTTTAAATGATCTACCGTAACATTCATATCTTTTGCCAAAGCAATAATATCTTCTTCTTCAGTTGGTAAAAATTCATGAAGAGGAGGATCTAAATACCTAACAGTCATAGGTAACCCATTTAACTCTTTATACATAGCTTTAAAATCACCCTTTTGAAAAGGTATAAGCTCATCTAAAGCTGAAGTTCTATCCTCTACTGTATCAGATAAAATCATTTTTCTAATTTTAGGAATCCTATCTTCTTCAAAAAACATATGCTCAGTTCTACATAATCCTATACCCTCTGCTCCAAGTTCAATAGCCTTTTTAGTATCCTTAGGATTATCAGCATTAGTTCTAACACCAAGAGTTCTATACTCATCAGCCCATTTCATTATCCTACCAAAATCCCCACTTACAGTAGCATCTATAACAGGAATATCCCCATCATATATCTTACCAGTATTACCATCTATCGAGATATAATCCCCCTTATGGAAAGTTTTACCACCAAGAGTAAATTCCTCTTTCTCTTCATTAATACTAATAGCACCACATCCCGCTACGCAACAAGTTCCCATACCACGAGCAACAACAGCAGCATGAGACGTTCTACCACCTCTTACAGTTAAAATACCTAAAGAAGCACTCATACCCTCAATATCCTCAGGAGTTGTCTCAAGTCTTACAAGTACTACTCTTTCTCCTTTACCACCTTTACCTAATTCTTTAGCTTCTAAAGCATTAAATACAACCCTTCCACTAGCAGCACCAGGACTAGCAGGTAATCCCTCACCAATAGCAGTATTATTCTTTAACTCTTCTATATCAAATGTAGGATGAAGTAATTGATCCAAACTCTTAGCATCAATTCTAAGTACAGCTTCTTCTTTAGTAATCATACCCTCATCTACTAAATCACAAGCAATCTTAATAGCAGCCCTAGCAGTTCTCTTACCACTTCTAGTCTGTAAGAAATATAATTTACCATTCTCAATAGTAAACTCCATATCCTGCATATCACGATAATGCTCTTCTAATTTATTAGCAATAGAAACAAACTCATTATAACACTCTGGCATATCCTCTTCAAGCTTAGTAATAGGCTGTGGTGTTCTAACACCCGCTACAACATCTTCTCCTTGAGCATTAATTAAATATTCACCATAAATACCCTTCTCTCCTGTAGAAGGATCTCTAGTAAATGCAACACCAGTACCAGAATCCTCCCCCATATTACCAAAAACCATTGACTGAACATTAACCGCAGTACCCCAGTCTCCTGGTATATCATTCATTCTTCTATATACAATAGCCCTCTTATTATTCCATGATCTAAATACAGCTTCTACTGCTCCAATTAATTGCTCTTTAGGATCTTGAGGAAACTCTTCCCCATTCATATGATCACTATATACAGCTTTAAATCTTCTTACCAATTCCTTTAAATCATCTACTGTAAGTTCATTATCATATACAATATTCCTATCTTTTTTAACCTCATCAATTATCTTCTCAAAGAAAGACTTATCTACCTCCATAACAACATCAGAATACATTTGAATAAATCTTCTATAAGAATCATAAGCAAACCTATAATTAGAAGTCTTCTTTGCAAGCCCCTCTACACTTACATCATTAAGACCTAAATTTAAAATAGTATCCATCATACCAGGCATACTAGCCCTAGCACCACTTCTTACTGATACTAAAAGAGGATTATCATTAGAACCAAACTCTTTATCAAGTTTATCTTCCAATAACTTAATATTAGAAAATATCTCTTCTTCAATATCTTTAGATATCTTCTTACCCTCATTATAATAATTAATACAAGCCTCAGTAGTAATAGTAAATCCACAAGGTATAGGAAGACCCAAATTAGTCATTTCAGCTAAATTAGCCCCTTTACCACCAAGTAAATTTCTCATATCCTTATTACCTTCACTAAAAGCATAAACATACTTTGTCATATTATCAACTCTCCTTACCCTATAATCATAGCAGAATCATAAAAAAAAGTAAATAAACTACTAATTTTTTTACTCTTCTATTGACACTTTTATATAAAAAGAAGTTACAATAAAAGTAACCTCTTCTATATTATCTCTTACTAAATTGTGGAGCTCTTCTAGCACCTTTAAGACCATATTTCTTTCTTTCCTTAACTCTAGGATCTCTAGTAATAAAACCATTAGCCTTAAGAACTCTTCTATAAGAATCCTCATTCATCTCATTACCAGCATCATATTCAAGTAATGCTCTTGTAATACCAAGCCTAATAGCACCAGTCTGACCAGAAAAACCACCACCAGATACACTAGCATTTACATCAAATGTAGTTTCATTTTTAGTTACTACTAAAGGTTGTTTTAAATCCATTACCAATACTTCATAAGGCATATACTCATGAACATCTTTACCATTTACAGTTATCTTACCAGTACCTAAAGTTAATGTAACTTTTGCTACAGAACCTTTTCTTCTACCAGTTCCATAAAAACTTCTTTTTTCTTTAGCCATTATTTATTACCTCCCATATCTATTACCTTTGGTTTTTGTGCAGTATGAGGATGCTCATTACCAGCATATACAAATAATTTCTTATACATACTTCTACCTAATCTATTATGAGGAAGCATTCCCTTTACGGCTCTTTCAACCATTTCTACAGGATATTTCTCTTTCATCTCTTTAGCAGTTCTCTCTCTTAATCCACCAACATACCTTGAATGGTCATAATACATCTTACCTTCTAATTTATTACCAGTTAAAGCTATTTTATCAGCATTAATAATAATAATATTATCTCCACAGTCAACATGTGGTGTATAAGTAACCTTATGTTTTCCTCTTAACATACTAGCGGCCTTACTAGCTACTCTACCAAGAGGAATATCTGTTGCATCAATAACATACCAATCTCTTACAACAGTCTCTTTTGATTGCATAAATGTGTTCTTCATTCTTATTCTCCTTCTTTAATTTATAAGTTAGTTTCTTTATATTAAGTGTTCCCAATACCTAATACTCCAAAACAAATGTACCGATAATGATTGTACTATTATTTTATGATTTTGTCAATATTTTAAGAGTTTTTTTCTATCACTTTTTTCTCCAAAAACATAAATATTATTCCTATTTATCATATCCATTTAAAAACTCTTTAAAATTAACTGCTACTTCTTTTGGTAATATCTCCTCTAATTCCTCTATACTTGCCTCTTTCATTTTAGAAATAGTTTTATACCTCTTAAGTAATTTACCCTTTCTAACTTCTCCTATACCCTCTATATTATCAAGCACTGAAGATAAAGCTCCCTTACTTCTTATATTCTTATGATAACTGATAGTAAAATTATGAACTTCATCTTGCATCTTAGTAAGTAATAAAAACAAATCACTTCTCTTATCAATTTCAATCTCTTCTAGAGGTTCTTTACCTAGTAACATATTAGTACTATGCCTATCATCCTTCTTTAAACCACAAACCTCTATTTTTAATCCAAGTTGTGATATTACTTCTCTAGCTATATTTATCTGACCAATACCACCATCTACAATAATTAAGTCTGGTACTTCTAAATTATCCCTAAGTACCCTAAAATACCTTCTATAAATAACTTCTCTCATAGTACCATAATCATCATTAACATCATTAGTAATCTTAAACTTCCTATAATCATTTCTAGAAGGCTTACCCAACTTAAACACAACCATACCAGATACATTAAAACTACCAAATAAATTAGAATTATCAAAAATCTCAATCCTATCAACACTTTCAATATCCAATTTATTCTTAAGCTGCTCTAAAGCATTAAATAACCTTTCATCATCCCTTTTAATATAAGCCATCTCTTCTTCATAATATACCTTAGCATTATCATAAGCCAAATCCAATATCCTCTTTTTATCCCCCTTAATAGGAGTAATAAATTTAATATTAAATACCTCACTAAATACATCTTTATTAATAATATCAGGTACTAATACTTCATAAGGCATAGATACATTCTTACTATAAAACTCTGATAAATACTTAGAAAACTCTTCCTCTTCACTATCAATCATAGGAAAAATATTCCTCTTTCTATCAAGTAATTTTCCCCCTCTTATAAAAAGAATCTGAATACTAATATAATTATCCCTACTATAATAAGATGCCACATCAATATTTATATTAGCATCTAAATCTACTTTTTGTTTTTCCGTAGTAATATTAATATAATTTAACAATTCTTTATATTCTAAAGCCTTCTCATATTCCATATTATCAGAATAAATACTCATCTTCTCTTTTAACTTATCAGTAAGTACCCTAGTATTACCATTAAGAAAAGATATAATTTCACTTTTCATACTCCTTATCTTATCATCTTCTATAGTATGAGTACAATAACCTAAACACTGACCAATATGATAATATAAACACTCTCTTTTTTCATAAGTATTACACTTTCTTAAAGGATATACCCTATTTAATATCTCAACTACTCTTCGTGCCGCTAAAACATTAGGATAAGGACCAAACAAATTATTCTTAATCTTTTTAACATTTATCCTTCTTATTATCCTAAGTCTAGGTACTACTTCATCAGTAAGTTCAATATAAGGATAACTCTTATCATCTCGATATAATATATTATACTTAGGATTATACTTCTTAATCAAATTAATCTCTAATAATAAACTTTCCACTTCAGTATTAGTAACAATATATTCAAAATGATCAATCTCTTTAACTAACATCATAGTCTTACCAATATGTTCCCTATTAAAATAAGAACTCAATCTATTCTTCAAATTCTTACTCTTACCCACATATATAACAATATCATCTTTATTTTTCATAAGATAACAACCTGGCATATGTGGTACTAACTTTAACTCTTCCTTAAACATAATATCACCCTATATAAGAAAAAACCCTCTCGGGTTTAATTTTCTAAATGGCGGAGCAGGAGAGATTTGAACTCTCGCACCAGTTTCCCGGTCTACACCCTTAGCAGGGGCGCCTCTTCAGCCTCTTGAGTACTACTCCGTTGCTACATATATAATTTTATATTAAAAATAATAAATTGTCAACTAATTTTAAACATTTTTACATCTTCCTTACCCTTATATAAACCAATCATTTTACTTATTATCCCCACTATAACATCATCATTATCAGCATTTTCAAGTTCCTTATCATATTCACTAATTTTTTCATTCATCTCATCATCCTTAAGCAAATACTCCATAACAATTAAATCTTTACCATAAACCTTCCTTATTTTATCAATATTATCACTATTCTTAGTTAAAGCTACAATAGCATTATAATTACCTTCATCCTCATAATAAATATAATCATTACTTATACTACTAGCCTTCATACTTTCATAATCACTATAAGTATCACACAAAAGTAAATATACACTCTTAGAATCTAATATATCACTTCCCTTATCCTCATAAATACCAAACATAACCCTACCACATACAAAACCACATAAAATAGATATAAAAATAGGTATTACTACTCTCTTAATAAACTTTCTCATTTTATCACCAAAAATAGTATATACCCATTTATTTAATTATTTTGTCGAATTATTTAATCCTATACGGATTATCTATAGTACCATCAAATACACCTATATAAAAGTAGAAGTTATCGTTTTATTACACTTAGACTAAATATTACTAATAGGCACAATTACACTATAGTCAATATCATCAAAAATATTAGTAAAAGTAATATTAATAACTACTATATCACCAGATACACTACTACTTACCTTACCACTACCAACTCTCTTATCAACTTCTTTACTATAACTACCATAAGTAACTTTATTACCATCAATAGACAAAGTATTACTATTACCATTACTAAATGTAATATTGCAGCTAGAATCAGAACAAGAAGTACTTCTAATAATACCATTATTCGAAATATCATTTTCTATCTCTTCTTTAATATTCTTAGTAAGTAAAGTTTTATCACTTACAAATATAGTATCAACATAACTATTATCAGTCCTATTAACTAACTTAACAGAAATATTAATTAAAAATATAGCTATAGTAATTGATACCACAGAAGCAAGTATAATCTCTACAGCCAAATAACCCTTTCTATTTAATTTCATTCTTATCACCTATCCACATAAACTAGTATCATATTTAAGTTTTAGAGCATAATAATAACAATCATCACTATCTTTACATATCTCAGATACAATAAGATAATTAAAATTACTATCACTATAATTAAACTTTTTACTAATATAATCAATAAAACCACTAAAAGTATTCTTACTATTCAAATACTTTAAACTACTAACCTTATCTTTATTGTAAGGACAATAATAAACATTAATATCCCCTATATTAGAATAAGCAGTTTTTAAATCAGAATCAGTTATATTTTTAGTACCACTATTAACACATACCAAACTAGATAACTCATTATCATTAATTAAAATATCATTCTCCATCATAGCTAAATACAAAGCATCTATACTATTATAACTATCCCTATCCCTATAAGCACTAGTAACCCTATTTACCGATATAAACATAGTAACTAATACAGTAGCTATAACAGCAGAAACAACAACTACCTCTACTAACATAAATCCTTTACTATTCAATTTCATAACCCTAATCACCTTTTACTATTGCTATTTAACTAATAATATTATATAATATTTATAGAATAAAATCTAGTCTTTTAAAGTAAAAAAGAATGAAAAGAGGTAAATAAATGATGCAAAATAACCCACAAATAAATAATAAAACTAATATGAATAATAACAATATAAAAAATAATAATATGCAAAATAAAAATATGAATAATAATAACATGAAAAACAATAATATGAATATGAATAATAATAACATGAAAAACAATAATATGAATATGAATAATAATATAAATAATAAAAATATAGACTTTACCAAAATGCCCGTTGTTAATGCAGTTAACACTATCATGCTAAATGGAGTAACTATGGGAGCTAGTGATATCCATTTTGATCCAACAGAAAATGGAATAATAGTAAGATATAGAATAGATGGAGTACTAAATAACTATTACTACTTACCACTAGACATAAAACAAAATATAACAACAAGAATAAAAATCATGGCAGGAATGAATATCACAGAAACTAGACTACCACAAGATGGAGCCATTAAAGATAAAATAAATAACAAAGACTTAGATATGCGTGTATCTTCCTTACCTACTCAAAATGGAGAAAAAATAGTTATAAGAATTATGGACTACACAATGAGTTTAAAAGGAATAGAATACCTATGCTTTAGTGAAACAAACTACAATAAAGTACTAAAAATGTTAAATTTCCCTAATGGAATTATATTAGTAACAGGAGCAACAGGAACAGGAAAATCAACTACCCTATATTCATTCTTACAAAAACTAAATACCGAAGGATCAAACTTAATCACAGTAGAAGATCCAGTAGAAATGAATATAAAAGGAGTAAACCAAGTTCAAGTAAATAGCGATATAGGACTAGACTTTGCAACAGTACTAAGAAGTATCTTAAGGCAAGATCCTAATATCATTATGATAGGAGAAATAAGAGACTCTGAAACTGCTAAAATAGCAGTCAGAGCCTCAATTACAGGACACTTAGTATTATCCACTATCCATACCAATAACTCTCTTAATACCATAGAAAGACTTCTTGATATGGATGTAGAAAGATACCTATTAGCATCTGCCCTAACAGGTATAGTATCCCAAAAACTAGCAAGAAAACTATGTGATAAATGTAAAATAAAAAGACTAGTTACCGCTACTGAAAAAAGCCTATTCAAATCAGTACTAGGTATGGATATAACAGAAGTATTTGAAGTAAACCCAAAAGGATGCCCTAACTGTTCTCATGGATACCATGGAAGAGTAGCAATACAAGAAGTACTCCTAATAAATCAAGATATAAGAGATGCTATCTCAGCAGGAATAAGAAAAGAAAACCTAAGAAACTTAGTATACAATAAAGATGTAATAACCATGTTACAAGATGGATTATTCAAAGTCCTAGCGGGCTTTACAACTACTGAAGAAATACTAAAACTAATAGAAGTAGAAGATGAAGACTTTGGAATTAAATAAGAGAAAAGCAGGTATTTTTAAAATTCACTTTTAAATACCTGCTTTTTACTACAAATTCACTATTTTTCTTCACTTTTTATAAATCCCATAATATTCATAGGTCTTAGTTTATCATGAATAGATGATGTATACTTTAAGCATATTTATTATCTATTATTTCTTCAGATATTCTAAAACTTTTATTTTGCAATCAACTAACCCCATTAATTCTTTTAGTTCATTCATAATACTTCTTTCTACAAAAACAACTATAATTATACCAAATAAGTATATCTTTTTTTTAGAAATTATAGTATTATAAAGTTACATATGATTATATGATTATTTTCGCACTTTAATTATATAAT